>NZ_RBIE01000004.1 GCF_003633715.1 Thermovibrio guaymasensis | reverse complement strand
CTTTCCCTCTCTTCTGGGGCTTTGTCAATTTGGTCGTAGGATACTTCTTGGGCCTTTCCTGTTAAGGATAGGCAGTGGGTGATCGCTGCTGTGAGAGTTGTTTTTCCGTGGTCAACGTGGCCAATTGTTCCCACGTTCTTGTGGGGCTTCGTCCTTTCAAACTTCTGCTTTGCCATGGTGCTTCCTCCAAATGATAAAGTTTTAGGAATTTCCAAATTTAAAGGCAAAGTGGAAAAAATCTGAAGAGGAAATTTAGCATAGGAGGGGAAAAATTCAAGGGGAAATGGTGCCCACGGGCGGAGTTGAACCGCCGACCTCACCCTTACCAAGGGTGCGCTCTAACCTCCTGAGCCACGTGGGCACGGAAGTTCCGCAGGAGAAATATAGCCTTATTTGATAGAATGTGCAAGTGCCTAATTTATAATGAAGTCTGAGGTTAAACTTTTGCAATGTTGCAAATGAAAGTCTTTATGGCCCAAAGGAATACTTGACACTTATAAGATAAGGATGTTAAATTTTGAACTTGAAACGGCAAACAATTAAAAGGCTTCTAGATGAAAAAAACTTTAAATGGGGAGGTCCCGATGAGAAAAGCGCTGAAAGCAGCGACCTTAATGGGTCTTGCAGCTGCACTTATAGTACCAGCTGCTCCAAGTGCTAAAGCTGCCGACATGGATATGGGCAGCACAAAAGTAACAATCGGCGGTCAGTTAAGAGAAAGGATTGAATGGTGGGCTCAAGAAGTAGGAACAGGTAAAGGTGCTGAGCTTGGTGCTACTTACAGGGCAAGGCTCAACATCAAGGCTGAGCTTTCTGATGGCGTAACAGCCGTATTTACACCTCAAGCTGTAGGTATATGGGGTGAAGGTGGACAAGGTCTTGGACTAGACAACGACAAAAGCAACGTTTACATGCATGAAGCTTACATGCTCCTTTCCAATCCATTTGGAATTGACAACGTAATCGTTAAGCTCGGTCGCCAAGAAGTTAACCTCGGTAATCAAAGGCTAGTTGGTGCCGTTGGATGGTCTCAGGGTGGTAGGAGCATTGACGGTATCTTAGTCGGATACGCAGCTGGAGACTACGGACTTGCCGGATTCTTCTACGGAAAGTTAAAGGATGATGGAAGTCAGGACGCTTGGTTCAGGCCAACCGTAGAAAAAGAACCCGACATTGACCTCTACGTAGCTACATGGCAGGGTAAGTTTAAGCCGTTTGGAATCGGTGGAACTTACGAAATTACAGACATCTACGTTAACCCAACATCAAGTGCTCTCGGAGCCGATGCTGACGTTAACACAATCTACGGACGTGTAACTCCTGCATTTGAACTTGACGTTGCAAAAGTTAAAGTAAACATTGAAGGTGCATACCAGTCTGGCGATTACGGAAATGCCGACTTCGGCGGTTACTTCTTCAGCGTTGGCGCAGGT
Organism: Thermovibrio guaymasensis; assembly: GCF_003633715.1. Taxonomy (NCBI): domain Bacteria; kingdom Pseudomonadati; phylum Aquificota; class Aquificia; order Desulfurobacteriales; family Desulfurobacteriaceae; genus Thermovibrio; species Thermovibrio guaymasensis. The sequence goes on along the minus strand of NZ_RBIE01000004.1, from coordinate 79,207 downwards.
GCTGAATTTGATCAAGTAGCATGGGCTCCAAGCGTATTTATCGGATACGACTACTACTCTGGTGATGACAATCCAAACGACAACGACATTGACGCATTCTGGTCAGTTCTTCCAACTGCCCACAAGTGGCTCGGCCACGCTGATACAGTTTGGGCAAACACTCCTTTCTACCAGTTTAACGGTGGTGGACTTGTTCACGTAGCTTCACAGCAAGTGAACGGCTACAGCGTTGCAGGAGTCAAAGACCTTTACTTCAAGATTCATACTAAGCCAATGGATAAAGTAGCTCTAGGACTTGACCTCCACTACTTCACAGCTGCTGAGGACGTTATCAGGCTTTCTGACAACAAGAACCTCGGTGACGACATCGGTTGGGAAGCAGACCTTGAGCTTAAGTACAAGTACAGCAAGAACCTCTGCCTCTCACTTGGTTATGACTACTTTGATCCAGACGATGCCTTCAAGGCAATCAAGGGAGACGACGAGCAAGAGCACCACGTCTGGGCTCAGGCTGACCTCAAGTTCTAAGGTCAGTTTTATAAGAAACGATAAGGGGGCTTCGGCCCCCTTTTTTATTTGAAAGGACAAAAACAAATCTTAATCTTAAGGAAAAGGAAAATCTGTAGGAATATATTCAGTGATGAAATCGTTAAAAGGAGAATTATTAAAGTCTACTCAAAGAGACTGGAGGAAAGAGGGTGAAAAGGAAGAGGAGTTTAAAGGATATACTTGAGAGGAGGAAAAGAAAAGCTTTTAGCCATGAAGGAGAAATACTAATCGGTAAAGTTGTCGGAGTTCACGGTCTAAAAGGTGAACTCAAGGTTAAATCTGAGTCTGACATATTTGAAAGGCAGATGGAGGTCATAGATAAGGTTACCCTTTACAGAGGAACAAGGAAGGAGGAGCTCCCCATTGAAGGGCTCAAACCTTACAAGGACATCTACCTGCTTAAGCTTAAGGGAATTGAGGACCGCTCAGGGGCTGAGGAGAGAATCGGCGGAGAGCTCTGGATTAAAGAAGAGGAAAGAGCTCCACTGGAAGAGGGAGAGTTCTACTACGAAGACCTAATCGGTCTTGAAGTTTACGACGAGAAAGGAGAGAGATTAGGAAAGGTAAAGGGAATCTTTGAACAGCCTGCAAGCCACATACTTGAAATTGAAAAAGAAAACGGAAAAGTTATCCTAGTTCCATTCATCGGAGAGTTCGTCAAGGAAGTTGACCTAAAAGGAAAGAAACTAGTCGTTTCCCTAATTGAGGGAATGGAATGAGAATAGACGTTTTAACAGTCCTTCCAGGCCTATTTGACTGCTTCTTAAAGGAAGGAGTTATAGGGAAAGCTATCTCCTCAGGAAAGGTTGAAGTTAAAGTCCACAACATTAGAGACTTTACAACGGACAAACATAGAGTTGTTGACGACGTTCCCTACGGCGGTGGTCCAGGTATGGTTTTAAAACCTGAACCTATCTTCAGAGCTTACGATGAACTAACAAAAGAAGGAGAGAAACCCTACGTTTTGCTAACCGAACCGTGGGGAGAGAAGTTCAATCAGGAGATGGCAGTTGAGCTCTCAAAGAAGCCCCGCCTCATGATAATCTGTGGCCGTTACGAAGGAGTTGATGAAAGGGTAAAGTCACTCGTTGACAGGGAAGTTTCAATAGGTGACTACGTTCTAACCGGCGGTGAACTTCCAGCAATGGTTATAATGGACGCAGTTTTAAGGCTGATTCCAGGAGTTCTAGGGAACTTAGAGAGTTTAAGGGCAGACTCATTTTCAGATAGGGGATTACTTGGCTATCCAAACTACACCCGACCTGCAGAGTTTAGGGGAATGAAAGTTCCTGAAGTACTACTCTCCGGTCACCACAAGAAGATAGAGAGCTGGAGAAAGGAACAGAGTCTAAGGAAAACCCTTGAAAGGAGGCCAGAAATAATTGAAAATTTGAAGAGAAAAGGCCTCTTAACTAAAGAGGAACTTGAGATCTTAAAGAAAATAGAAAAGGAGAAAGGGAGTGAAAAAGGTTAGGTTCTTTTCAAGAGAAGGCGAGTTAATTTCAGAAATTCCAGTTCCTGAGGAAACCTGTAAAGAGCTCCTTAAACTCCCAGAAAAGGAACTTTTGACTGAAGTTGCAATCAACTTGTCTCTAGTCTTAGACAGAGAGTTTGGAATGAAGTTAAAACCTGACGAAATTTTAAGGGAGCTTGGAAAGGTTGAAATCTGTGGAAAGGAAGTAAACGTTGAAGGCGGGAACCCCGCCCGCTAGATACCTCAGCCAAAAGAAGTACAGCTTCCACTTGAAGAAGTTCCAGAACTCCCACCAACGGCACAGGCAGAAACTTTCTTCTCAACTTCCCCACCACACTTAGGACACTTTACATCCTTAATCTGGGAGTAAGAGAGGACGAACTTCTCAAACTCATTTCCACAGGCTTTACACTTAAACTCATAAATCGGCATTCCTCTCCTCCAAATCTATATTTTGAGAATTTAAAGCGGTATATAATATAAATCAGCTCATAATATAAGGGGCAAATATGGATAAGAAAAGGCGAGAAATCCTAAAATTCATGTTAGGCTCTTTAGCAGGCCTTGTGAACTTAAAAACTTTACCCTCTGAGGCCCACTCCTCTATAAGCAGTGAGTCTCAGTTTATAAACCTCTGTAACCTTGCCATATCCCATGAATACGGAGCAATTATTCAGTACATTAACCATTCGGGAATTATTCAAAAGAGGAAAATTTGGTCCGTTCTCCTTGAAAACATGAACGATGAAGTTGTTCACGCAAGGGAGTTAACGAGAATTTTAATTAAGGAAGGAGCAAATCCTACCGTTGCAGCTTGGCCTCCTCAAACGGGAAAGAGGCTAATCCACCTACTAAAAGAGGACATTGCAGGTGAAAATGCTGCAATTGAACTCTACCAGCAAATACTAGACTTACCAGAATCAAGCTCCTACAGAGACGTTATCTATCCCTTTCTAAAGAGGGAGATGGTTCACAGGGAAAGACTTCAGAGGTTAATTAATGCCCTATCGCCTAAAGGTTAAAGACTCTATTTTTTTTAAGATCTACACTTTCTTCTCTTTCATACTCCTCTTCGTCTTCCTATTTATCCACTTCTTCCTATTGAAAAACTTTGAAAGAATGACCGTCTATCAGTTTAAGATAAAGACCCGTTCGGAAGTGGAGCTCCTAACAAAAAACTTCATTCAAGAGTTCAAAAACTACAAGTACAGTGAGGTTTTCTCAACAGTTAACACACTACTGAAGAGTGACCCAGACTTAGCTTTAGTCTCCCTCTACCAGTTCTCACCTTCAAATAAAATACTGGAAGTTAAAAGGAACCCTTTTATAGAACTTCCGCTCTGTAACCACAACCTCCTAGAATCCCCTTGCTTTTACAGAGAAGTTAAAAAAATCCCATCAACTTTACCCATTTACGTAGAGGTCCTTTACTCAACCCAAAGGATTCATAGAAAGTTTGAACTTCTAAGGAAAAGACTCATTGCGGTTGAAGTTTCCAGCTTCCTCATTCTCTTTATAGCCTTTTTAGTTAGCTACTTCCTCCTAAAAAGGAGAACTACCAGAATTATAGAACTCCTTGATAGTTGGCAAGGCGGAGGTTTTTCTAAGTATAAACCAAAAGGAAAAGATGAGTTCAGTATCATAGAAAATAAATTCCTTGAAATGTACGATGAAATTGAAAGAGAACATTCAATAGATGAGAAAATCCTTAACTTAACGTCTTACTTACTGAAACTTTTAATAGAGACAAAGGATGAGAATACCTTTATCAAGAGTTTGGAAAGTAAGCTAAAGGAGATTTTGGGGGTTGAAGTTAAGGTTATCAAGGGAAACAAAATTGAAAAGTGTAAACACTCAGTTTCCTTAATTAACAACAAAGATATAGTTATATGCTTTAAAGGGAAAATCCCTGATCATTTCTTAAGTATTCTACTAAACATAATTGACATGATTTTCCTAGCTTTCAGGGAAAGAATAGAGAAAGAAAAACTCTTTTTACAGACAATAACGGCCCTTGCAAACGCTATTGACGCAATATCTCCGTGGACTAAAGGGCACAGCCAGAGGGTTGCTGAGATCTCGGTCCTTATCGGGAAAGAAATGGGACTCAAAGAAGAGGAGCTTGAAAAGTTAAAGATTTCTGGAATCCTACACGATATCGGAAAAATAGGAGTTGACAAAGAGATAATTGATAAACGCGGTAAGTTAACTCCCAAGGAGTATAAAGAGGTTAAAAGGCACTCAACCATAGGCTATGAAATCTTAAGACCTATAGAACTACTAAACGATATTCTCCCTGCAGTTTTATACCACCACGAAAGGTGTAACGGAAGCGGATACCCGGAAGGGCTTAAGTGTAAAGAAATACCCTCCTTTGCAAAGATAATTGCAGTAGCAGACGTCATAGAAGCACTTTCAGCAGAAAGGCCCTACAAAAAGAGTTACTCTCCTGAGGAGGTTCTCAAACACCTGGTTGAAAATAAAGGAACCCTTTACGATCCAGAAGTAGTTGAAGCAGCCGTAAAGGCCTGGAGAGAGATAGAGAAGCTCCTTCCAAAAAAGACAGACTCTGATAAATTAAGTTAAAATAGTTGAATGTTTGTATCGTTAGTTGTTATCTTAGCCTTTGCTGTTTTCGTATTCCTCCGTCTAAAGCCAAAAGAGTGTAACTGTGAGGAGTTTGATGAAGAGACTGGAAACTCTAAGGAAAGAGATTGACCAGATTGACAGGGAGATACTCTCTCTCTTAAACAGGAGAGCAGAACTTGCAAAGGAAGTAGGTCAGATAAAGAAAAAGGAAGGACTACCCTTTTACGTACCCGGAAGGGAGGCAAAGATCCTCTCAAAGCTTGAAGAGCTAAATCAAGGGCCTCTTCCTCCAGAGAGTATAAGGGCGATCTTCAGGGAGATAATTTCGGCCTGTAGGGCTTTAGAAGAGCCAACACGAGTTGTATTTTTAGGACCTCAGGCAACCTTCACCCACCTTGCAGCCATCAAACACTTTGGAACTTCTTCAGACTTAAGGCCTAAGGACTCAATTACTGAAGTCTTTGATGAAGTTGAAAAGGGAAGGGTTGATTACGGAGTAGTTCCTATTGAGAACTCAATAGAGGGGATAGTCAACTACACGATAGACATGTTCCTTGATACCGACTTAAAGATAAGCGGAGAGGTCTTTATTCCCGTTAACCTACACCTTATGAGTAAAGAGAACTCCCTATCAGACATAAGAAAAGTCTACTCCCACCGCCACGCTCTAGCTCAGGCAAGGAAGTGGCTCTCAGAAAACCTTCCAAAGGCAGATTTAGTGGAAGTTTCAAGCACTTCTAAAGCTGCTGAAATTGCTAGTTCAGAACCCGGCTCTGCTGCAGTTGCCAGTGAAGCTGCAGCACTACTTTACGATCTAAACATCCTTGCAAAGAACATTCAGGAGCTAACGAAGAACTTTACCCGTTTCCTGATAATCGGAAAGAGGGACTCAGACTATCCAAGCGGAAGGGATAAGACCTCAATAATGTTTAGCACCCGCCACAGAGCTGGAGCCCTTTTTAAAGCCCTCCAGCCCTTTGCAGTTTACGATGTTAACCTCACAAAGATTGAATCAAGGCCCACAAAGAAAAAACCCTGGGAGTACGTATTTTTCGTTGACCTTGACGGACACAGGAAGGAGGATAGGGTGGCAAAGGCTCTAAAGGAGCTTGAAGAGAACTGCTCCTTCTTCAAAGTCTTAGGCTCATATCCTGCTGGATTTAAGGAGTAGACATGAGAGAAGGGATTGTTGAGAGGAAAACATCTGAGACCTCTGTTTACGTTAGAATAAACCTTGACGGAAGCGGAAACTACTCAGTAAAAACAGACGTTCCATTTTTAACCCACATGCTGGAGCTCTTTTCCCGCCATTCCCTCTTTGACCTTGAAGTAGTTGCAACTGGAGACGTTGAAGTTGACCACCATCACCTAATTGAGGACGTTGGAATAACCCTTGGAACTGCCCTAGAAAAGGCCCTGAGAGATAAAAGGGGAATCAACAGGTACGGCTTTTTCACTCTTCCAATGGATGAAACGTTAATCTCTGCAGCAATTGACTTGTCCGGACGCCCCTACTTCGTCTATAGAGGTTTTCCAGAGTTTAAGACCTTAATGGGAATAGAGTTTGACCTCTTGAGGGAGTTCTGGAAGTCCTTCTCCCACTCTCTCAAGTGCAACCTCCACATAAACTGCCACTACGGTTTAAACCTCCACCACATGGCTGAGGGGACCTTCAAGGCCGTTGCAAGGGCTTTAAGGGTTGCAGTGGCAATAGATGACAGAGTAAATGGAATTCCATCAACAAAAGGAAAGTTATAAGGAGGAGGTAGAGGAAGATGAAAGTTGAACGTTCAAAGGCCCTCTTTGAAGAGGCTAAGAAGTACATACCCGGAGGAGTAAACAGCCCCGTAAGGGCTTTTAAGTCCGTTGGAGACGTTCCCAGGTTCATAGAGAGGGCTAAGGGAAGCCACATCTGGGACGTTGACGGAAATGAGTACATTGACTACGTCTGCTCATGGGGACCTATGATCTTAGGGCACGCCCACCCGAAAGTCGTCGAGGTAATAAAGAATCAGGCTGAAAAGGGAACGAGCTACGGAGCTCCAACCGAGCTTGAAGTTGAACTTGCAAAGATGATAGTTGAGCTGGTTCCTTCAGTTGAGAAGGTTAGAATGGTTAACTCAGGAACCGAAGCTACAATGTCTGCCATAAGGCTTGCAAGGGGATATACGGGAAGGAACAAGGTAATCAAGTTTGAAGGAGGTTACCACGGTCACGTTGATGCCTTACTCGTAAAGGCTGGCTCAGGACTTACAACCTTTGGAGTTCCAACAAGCCCTGGAATTCCTGAAGACTTTGCAAAGCATACAATTACTGTACCTTTCAACGATATTGACGCCCTAAAAAAAGTAATTGACGAAGTTGGAGATGAGGTTGCTGCAGTAATAATGGAACCTGTTATGGCAAACGCTGGACTGATTATTCCAGAACCTAGCTTCCTTGAGGCAGTTAGGGAAATTACGGCTGAAAAGGGAATAGTTCTAATATTTGATGAAGTTATTACAGGGTTTAGGCTTTCACTGGGAGGAGCTCAGGAGTACTTCGGAGTGACTCCTGACCTATCCTGCTTTGGAAAGATTATCGGCGGAGGATTACCGGTCGGAGCCTTTGGAGGAAAGAAGGAGATAATGGACCACCTTGCTCCTGAAGGGCCGGTTTACCAGGCAGGAACCCTATCTGGAAACCCCCTTGCAATGGCTGCTGGAATAGCTACTCTTAAGGAGCTCCAAAAGCCTGGAGTCTACGAAGAACTAAGGAAAAAAACACAGAAGCTCTCAGAGGGCCTAAAGGAAGCCGCTAAAGAGGCGGGGGTTTCAGATAAAGTATCCTTCAAGCAAATTGAAAGTATCTCAATAATCTACTTTACTCCGGTTGACGTGAAGAACTACCAAGACGCCCTAACGGCAAACACAGAGGCCTACGCAAAGTTCTTCAGGAGAATGCTAAAAGAGGGAATTTACCTAGCACCGTCCCAGTTTGAAGTTGCCTTTGTATCAACAGCCCATACAGAAGAGGACATTGAGAAAACTGTTAAAGCTGCTGAGGTTGCCTTTAAAGAGGTTAGGGAGCTCCTGTAGTGGGAAAGCTAAAAGACTACATAGAGAGAACTTCCTACATGATGGTCGGGGTTCAGTTTGCCCTGGCCATCTTTATAGGATTTGCAATAGGTTACTGGCTTGATAAACAATTTAAAACCTTTCCCTGGTTGACAATTTTCTGGTTCTTCATAGGTTTGGCCGCAGGCTTTAAGAACGTCTATAGGGAGCTAAAGAAGATTTCAAAATGAAGGAGTTTAACTCTTTCCTTAAGACATTACTGGTCACAGAAGTATCCCTCTTTTTAATCTCAACCCTTACCCTGCTATTTACAAAGGGAATTTCAAACTTTACTTCCTCCTTCCTAGTCGGCTATTCGGTCATGGCCTTTGACCTCTTCCTCCTTGCAAGGTTCTCAAAGAAAGTTCCCCAGTTAGTCTCTCTGGGGCACTTTCCTCGTTCCGGATTCCTCTGGCGCTTCTTAGCCGTAGCCCTTATACTCTTTGGCATCTCTTTGTTTACTCAAGTTGACTTCTTTGCTATAATTTCGGCGGTTGCGACGGCCAACTTCGGCCTCTTTTTAGCAGTTATACTAAGCCGGAAGGAGTGGGAGAAATGGAACACGGAAGCATAATCAAGATAGTAGGAATACCCGACCACGTAACTATGACCTGGTTAATGATGGCAGTCGTTCTCGTATTTGCCTACATCCTCGGTAAGAACTTGAAGAAGTTTCCAGATAGGGTTCAGTACGTATTTGAAGCCTTAACGTCATTCATCGTTTACACACTTGAAGACGCTATGGGAAGTTACGGTAGGAAGTTCTTCCCCTTAATCTCAGGCCTTGCAGTTTTCATCCTCTGCGGAAACTTAATGGGACTCATACCTGGCTTTACCCAGCCAACTGCCAACCTTAACACAACTTTAGCCCTGGCTATAATATCCTTCCTCGTTTACAACTATGAGGGAATAAAGAAACACGGTCTCATTAACTACATAAAGCACTTTGCAGGTCCGGTTCCGTGGATGGCTCCTATAATGTTCCCAATTGAGGTCGTCTCCCACATTTCAAGGATTCTCTCCCTCTCTTTCCGTCTCTTTGGAAACATGTTCGGTGATGAAATGGTAGTCCTAGTTGCCCTAATGCTCGTTCCTTTCCTAGTTCCTGTAGCTGGAGAGTTCATAGTCTTTGCAAACAGTTTCCTACAAACATTTATTTTCTGCATACTAACAGTGGTCTACATAGCCACAGCTATTGAAGAACACGAGGAAGAACACGTTGGATACTAATAGAAAGAATTCAGGACGGGAGGTACTGATGAAAAAGAGTTATCTCAAGAACATCCTCTTTACACTCTTCCTCCTTGCCGTTGGAGCTCTTCCAGCAATGGCAGGAGAGGGAGGAGCTGAGTCTGGAAAAGCTCTAATCCTTGGTCTTTCAGCAATCGGTGCAGGCCTTGCTATCGGCCCTGCTGCTGGTGGTGCTGGTGCTGGACAGGGTCAGGCAGTAAGGGGTGCCTGTGAAGGAATGGCAAGGAACCCACAGATGGCTGGTAAACTAACAACTACAATGTTTATCGGTTTAGCTATCATTGAAGCACTTGCTATCTACGGTCTTGTCATTGCCCTCATTCTCCTTTACGCTAACCCACTCGTCTAAACGAAAGCCCCGGCAAGCCGGGGCTTTTTATTTAAACCTCTCTACTCCAGAATACCCGTGCCAATTTCTCCCCTTCGTTGTACTTGACCTCAAAGTTACCCTTAAAGGCCTTTTGAACAGCCTCTCCAATGTGGCGGGCAAGGTGCTCACTGGTTGTAGCTATCTCTGTTACTCCGTCCTCTTTCTCCTCTATCCATAGAATCCTCTGAAGAGGCCTTAAACCCATAACCTCATCAACAACGTTCTTTATCCTGTTTAATATCTCTTCCCTGTGATCCTGGAAGAACTTTCCGCTTAGGTAGACAAAGCCTCCAGGGTACCTGTCCCTCTTCCTCCTACAGGCAGGACAGAGAGCCTTATTGGCATCTGCAGGCACCGGCTCAGGGAGCTGCTCTGGCCACTGCCACCTTCCATCCTTAAAGACGGCTCCACACTCCTCACAGACGGTCGGCTCAGGGTACTTTTTCTTCTCATAGTAAGGGTTGTCACTCTCCCAAGTGTACTCTTTCCTTCCTGCTGGGACGTAGTTGTTCCTTCCCATTCTCTCCTCCTCTTTTTGGGCTTCTTCTTTTAATTTAAGGCTTATTTTTCAATTTCACAGGTGGTAAACGGGTATCGGCCTGTAAGGAGTTTTTAAAAGTCTTATGCACCCTTGTCGTCTGGCTTTAATCAACCAGTGGGGTTGATTAAGGGTAGGGTCTCTGTAGGGAACAGATTCGGGAAGCTCAAACTTCCTCAAAAGCCTCTCTTCCGTTTTAAAAGAGGGAGATGCAACCGTTGACTTAGACTTCCTTCCAACTGCAACTCCCTCTACCACCCCAAACCCTGCCATGTGAAGGGCTTTCCTTACAGGAGTTGAAGCAGAGTAGGTAGCTAAGATTCCCTCGTCCTTAATTACTCTTCGGAGGAGGAGAAAGAAGTCGTAAGTCCAGAGCTCCGGGTTAACCTTAGGGGAGAAGGGATCGTGAAAAACTGCGTCTGCAAAACCTTCGTAAACTGGAGAAATTCTCTTTAAGACTTCCCTCCCCTCCCCTATGAATACCTTTATTCTTAGCTTCGGCCTAAAGTAGTTGAGGGTTAAAAAGCCAAACTGGCAGGCTTTATTCCTTAAGAGCTCCCTCAAAACTTCCTTCCACCTCTCCAGCTTTCCCCAGTTGAGGGAGAGGGAACTCTCTATAACCTTAATGTCAAACTCGTAGCCGACTACTTCAACTTCTGCACTTGGGTTTTCAGAAGTTACCTCACTAACAAAGGTAAAAGTGTTATAACCGAGACCAAAGCAGGAATCAAAGAGGCTAACCTTCCCCCTCCTTGCCTTCTCCCTTACCTTGGCTGGTTTACAGAACTTCTCTAAAGCCTCTGTAAAGGCTCCGGCAGTTACAGAGTGGTAGGGCTCCTTAAAGTAAGGTGAAAAGAGAGTAGATGAGCCGTCAGCCGTCTTAAGAACTTTGCTCATCACCTTCAAAGAGCTCTCTTATTAACCTCTCCCACTGCTCCTGACACTCGTTACCTTCACAGGGATCAAGTGGAATAACGGAAGCCTTCTCAATTACCGACCTATCAACGAAAATGGGAGCGTTCACCCTTACAGCTAAGTTAATTGCATCACTCGGCCTTGAATCTATCCTTATGACCTCTCCATCTGGCCTCTTTACCTCAATCACTGCAAAGTAGATTCCCTTATCAAAGTCGTTTATCACAACCCTCTCAACCTCTCCGCCGAAAACGGAAAGGAGCTCCCTTATCAGGTCGTAAGGGAAAGGTCTCGGTGGAACTGCTCCAAGGAGCTCCGTTTCAAGGAGCTCTGCCTCCCAGTTTCCAATCCATATCGGAACGGCAAACCTCTCCTTCTCGTTCCCCAGGATAATTATCGGTAAACCGCTGAACCTATCTTGGGTAATTCCAATTACAGAAACCTCAACCATGGCTCTGCTCCTTTTCTACCGGTTTTCCCTTCAGGAAGAAGGGAGAGACTTCAGTTATCTCAACCTTTACAGTTTTTCCAATTAAGTCCTCTCCACCCGTTACTGCAACGGGCTTATTATCTGGAGTCCTTCCGTAGAGCTCCGTTCCCTTCGGACTGTAACCTTCAATCAAGACCTCTTCAACTTTCCCAAGCCTCTCCCTGTTCCTCTCCAAGGCCTGTTTCTTAATTAAGTCCTGGAGTTCCCTTAACCTCCTGTTCTTTACTTCCTTAGGGACATCGTCTAGGAAAGTAGCAGCCTTAGTAAAGGGACGGGGAGAATACTCAAAGACAAACCCCTGGTCAAAAACGCACTCCTCAACTAGGGAGATGGTATCCTCAAAGTCCTTCTCAGTTTCCCCGGGGAAACCGACGATGAAGTCACCAGAGAGGGCAACTTCAGGAACGATCTCCTTCAGCATCTTTACTTTTTCAATATACTCTTCTCTTGTATAACCCCTGTTCATCCTCTTAAGAACTTCGTTTGAACCGCTCTGGGGAGGAAGGTGAACGTAAGGACACACCTTTGGAATGTCCCTAATAGCCTCAGCTATCTCACGGCTAAAGCCTGCAGGATGGGAAGTTGTAAACCTCACCCTCTCAATCCCAGGAACTTCAGAGACCATGTATAAAAGGTCTGCCAGGTCGGTACTTCCATACCTGTAAAAGTCAACGTTCTGACCTAGGAGGTGAACTTCTTTGACTCCCCTCTCTGCAAGCCTTCTTACCTCCTCCAAAACGAGCTCCGGCTTTACGCTCCTCTCCCTTCCCCTCGTAAATGGAACGATGCAGTAAGTACAGAACCTGTTACACCCCCTTTGAACGGTAACGTAGGCCACAAAGGGATTTTCAAGGGAAGAGTCTATTAGGGGAACTCTATCTTCCTCAGGAATTTTAGAGTTTAGAACTTCTACTACCTTCCCTTCCTTCTTAACCTTCTCAAGGAACTGTGGAAGCTTCACAAAGTTGAAGGTTCCAAAGACCAAGTCAACGTGGGGAAACCTTAAGATGTGTTCCTTCTCCTTCTGTGGAATACAACCTGCAACTGCAACTATAGTCTCAGGTTTTTTCTTCTTCAACCTCTTAAGGTTTCCTATAAATGAGTAAGCCTTATTGTCGGGCTTTGCCCTAACGGAGCAAGTATTAACGATAATAATATCGGCCTCCTCAGGGTTTTCGGCCCTTTCGTAGCCCATTCCCTCAAGGAGGCCAGCCATCTTCTCTGAGTCGTTAACGTTCATTTGACATCCAAAGGTCTTAATGAAGTACTTTCCCATCTAACTCCACTTAAAAAGTTTTACTTTAATATAGTTTTTAATCGCAGGGATTAGGTATTGTCTGGCCCTTTGGATATATGAGTATCTCAACCCTCCTGTTGAGGAAACGACCTTCAGGAGTATCGTTTGGAGCTATCGGGTGTTTCGGACCACACCCAAAAGTTACAACTCTAGATGGGTCTACTCCGTTTAAAATAAGTTCGTTCCTTACAGCCTCTGCCCTCTTCTCTGAGAGCTTAACGTTGTAGTTAAAAGAACCGGTACTGTCGGTATAACCTACAACGACTACAACAGTATCCGGATTTTCGTTAAGAGTCCTTGCAACCCTCCTCAACATCTCCTTCGCTTCAGGCTTAAGCTGGTAGCTGTTAAAGTCAAACAGGACTGTATCCTTCATCACAACTCTTACCTTTTCGGGCTCCTTAACTACAGCAACAGGTTTAGCTTCTGTAATTGGAGGTTCGGTTGGTTTTACTTCAGGGTTTGTATTATCAATTGGCTGAACTCCAAGGTCCTTACCGAGAGACTTGGCCTGCTGGTCAAGGATGTAACCGATAGCCCCTCCGATTAGAGCTCCTGCAGCTGCACCAAGAAGGACTCTCTTTCCCTTATTTGCATGCTTTGGACCAGTCACTGCCCCCAATATTCCTCCAGCTACCGCTCCAATTGCTGCTCCGGTTGCAGTTTTACTGGGCCCTGTTTTCTGAGAGCTCTGAGTCGTCGCACAACCAACAGTTAAAAAGCTAGTTATAGTAAGTAATGCTAAAATTTTCCTCATAACCGCCCCCCTTTAGCGTTCGTAATCTACAATTTAAAACCAAATTGGAGGTTTTTCATGAGTTTTAGCGTAGAGGAAGTTGCAAAAAGGGCAAAGGAGGTAAGCTACTCTCTCATAGACCTATCAACGGAAGTAAAAAATAGAACGCTTTTAACTGCTGCCAAGCTAATAGAGGAAAAAAGGGAAATCATTGAAAAGGAAAATAGAAAGGACCTAATCGCTGGAGAGGAAAAAGGTCTATCAAAGGCTATGCTTGACAGGCTCCTCCTTAACGAGAAGAGAATAAAAGGAATGGTTGATGTTTTAAAGGACGTTGCAAACCTTCCAGACCCTGTTGGCGAAGTTATAAAGATGTGGACGAGGCCCAACGGGTTAAGAATTGGGAAGATGAGGGTTCCTCTTGGGGTTGTTTCTATCATTTACGAGTCAAGACCAAACGTAACAGTTGAAGCAGGTTCCCTGTGTATAAAGAGCTCCAACGCAGTTATCCTAAAGGGAGGAAGTGAGGCTATAAACTCAAACAGGGTTTTAGTAGAAATATTAAAAGAGGCAGCAGAGAGGGAAGGTTACCCACCTGAGGCAATCCAGTTTATAGATACAACAGACAGAAGAGCAGTTAGAGAACTCCTAAAGCTTGACCAGTACATTGACGTTGTAATACCACGGGGCGGGGAAGGTCTAATCAGGTTCGTTTCAGAGAACGCAAGGATGCCCGTAATAAAGCACTACAAGGGAGTCTGCCACGTCTTCGTTGACGAGTTTGCAGACCTTGAAAAGGCGTGGAACATCTGTTTCAACGCAAAGGTTCAAAGGCCGGGAGTCTGTAACGCAATGGAGACAATGCTAGTCCACTCAAAGATTGCAGATGCCTTTATGCCTAAAATGGTGGAGCTCTTCAAAAAGGCTAAGGTTGAGCTTAGGGGGGATGAAAGGGCAAGGAGTTACGATCCAGAGTACATAAAGCCGGCAACTGAAGAGGACTGGTACGCAGAATACCTAGACCTAATCCTTGCCGTAAGAGTCGTTGATTCCCTGGATGAGGCTATAGACCACATAAACACTTACGGTTCTCACCACAGCGATGCAATAGTTACCGAAAACTACACAAACTCCATGAAGTTCCTAAACAGAGTAGACTCAGCAGCCGTCTACGTCAACGCGTCAACTAGGTTTACAGATGGGAACGTCTTTGGCCTTGGAGCGGAGATGGGGATCTCAACTGATAAAGTTCACGTTAGAGGTCCTATGGGGCTTGAAGACTTAACAATTCCAAAGTACATAATCCTCGGAAACGGTCAGATAAGGGAGTAAAGGTGATAAACAGCTCAGTCGTTGGAAACTTTTTCTTCTGGTTTTTCTTTATAGTTACGATAGCCTGGACCGTCATAGCCATCCTTATAAAGGGCTATAAGATGCTGAAGATAAGGCTAAAGTGAGGGAGGGTTACTCCTCCCTCTCAGCAGCCCTTAACTTTGCGCTCCTTGATGCCGGATTTTCCCTAACCTCCTCAGGGCTCGGCTCTATCGGCTTTTTAGTCACTACCTTAAAACCTTGAAGGCTCCTAAGGATATTCTTAACCAGCCTATCCTCCAGAGAGTGGAAGGTTATGACAACAATCCTCCCACCGGACTTTATAAACTCTGCAGCAGAAGGGATTCCCTTCTCTATCTCTTCAAACTCCTTATTTACAAAGATTCTTATAGCTTGAAACGTCTTTATTGCAGGGTGTTTCTTCCTTCCAGCCCATAACTTCTTTGGAATAACCTCTTCAACTATCTGAGCAAGTTCGGTAGTAGTCTCTATTGGCTTTTCTTTCCTCCTCCTTACTATCTCCCTTGCTATCTTCCTCGCAAATCGCTCCTGACCGTACTTAAATATTACGTCTGCAAGCTCCCTCTCAGAAAGTTCATTTACAACATCCCTTGCAGTCAACTTCTGACGCCTATCCATCCTCATATCAAGGGGCTGCTCCTTCCAAACTGTAAAGCCCCTCTCTCCCCTTAAGTGGAAGTGGGAAACTCCAAGGTCAAAAAGCACTCCGTTAACTTCACCTATTCCTTCAGCTTCAAGAACTTCCCCTATCTGAGAGAAGTTTGCGTGGTAGATTGAAACCCTATCGCCGTAAGGCTCTAACCTTTTAATTGCCCTTTCTATGGCCTCTTCATCCCTATCTATACCAATTACCCTATTTTTAGGGTTAGCCTTTAAAATCGCCTCCGTATGGCCTCCGCCACCTAAGGTAGCATCAACGAAAATTCCTCCCTCTCTAGCCTTTAACATACTGATACTCTCATCAAGGAGAACAGGAGGATGGTAAATTTCACTCATACCTAACTCCCAATAGGTTAATATCTTTTGATAAAATTAGTTCATGAATGCCCTTACTACAAAATATCCGTGGGTTAAAAGAAAAAGAGCTTACTGGGTCTGGTTAAATACAGTTGCTCGCTTAATTGGAACCATCTGTAGGCTAAAAGTAAGGGGAAGGGAAAATATTCCAAAGGAGGGGAAAGTCCTACTTGTAGCAAACCACAGAAGTTACCTAGATCCTCCCCTCGTAGCCTACGCAGTAAAGAAAAGACCCGTTTTCTTCATGGCAAAGTCGGAGCTCTTTGACACGCCTATTCTCGGTTCCCTCATAAAGCACTGGGGAAACGCCTTCCCCGTAAAGAGGGGAAAGCTGGACTTAACGGCCCTTAAAACTGCACTGGAAATCTTAAACAAAGGTGAACTCGTCTGTATATTCCCAGAGGGACAGAGAGCTCCAAAAGGAAAGTTCCTCAGGGGGAAGTGGGGAGCAGGAATGGTAGCTATAAAGGCAGGAGCTCCCATAGTCCCGTGTCTGATAGAGGGAAGTGAAGCCATAATAGGAAAAGAGAGACTCATAAGCGGAATCCCTAAGGTAAACGTTACATTTGGCAAACCCTTCACCATAGATTTAGATGATAAAAAGGAAAACTACCAGAGAGCAGTAGACATTATGATGGAGAGGATAAAGGAGCTCAAAAGTGGAAATTAAAGTTGCAAAGAGTGCAGGTTTTTGCTGGGGAGTAAAGAGAGCCGTTAATATGGCCATAGATACTCTTAGAAAGGGGAAAAATACCTACTGTTTAGGGGAACTCATCCACAACAGGAGAGAAATAGAGAGACTAAAGAGACTGGGAATGAAGTTTATAGATAACATGGAAAACTTAAAAAGGGGGGATACGGTAATCATACGCTCCCATGGGGTATCTCCGAGGATAATAAAAGAGCTCAAAAATAAGGGAACCTCTATAGTTGATGCTACATGTCCCTTCGTTAAAGACGTTCATGAAAAGGCTATGAAGCTTGAAAAGGAAGGATATCCCGTTCTAATCTTGGGAAACCCTAACCATCCAGAAGTTATAGGAATAGCGGGCCACTTAAAGTCTCCTCTAATAGCCAGTACGCTGGAGGAAGTTGAGGCTATTCCAAAAATGGCGAAACTAGGAGTAGTTTGCCAAACGACCCTTAACTTAAACTTCTTTAGAGAAGCAATATCCACCTTGGCATCAAAGGTTAAGGAACTTAAAGTTTATAATACTATCTGTAGTGCAACATCAATAAGGCAGAAAGAGGCCAGGAAGCTGGCAAGTAAGGTTGACGTTATGTTAATAATAGGAGGTAAAAACAGCTCAAACACTACAAAGCTTTACCAGATATCAAAGAGCGTTAACCCAAGGAGTTACCACATAGAGTCAAAGGAAGACATAAAAGAAGAGTGGTTTAGGGAGGCTGAGTCAATAGGCATTACGGCAGGAGCCTCCACCCCTAAGTGGGTTATAGATGAAGTTGTCAATTACCTATCTACTCTTTACAAAGGGGGAGAGTTAAGTGGAAGGGGAGTTTGCCAAACTACTGGAGGAAAGCTTTAAAAAGCTTAATCAGGAAGTAATAACTGGAACCGTTGTTAAGGTTACAGACAGGGAAGCTTTCGTTGACTTTGGCTGGAAATCTGAAGGGGTAGTTCCCCTTAAGGAGCTCGGTTATAAACCAAAAGTTGGGGACAAGATAGAGGTCTGCGTAGTTGAACCTGAAACTGAAGAGGGTTACGCCCTCCTTTCTGTCAACTGTGCCCGTTCCATAAAGGAGTGGGAAAGGCTAGCAGACGAGATAGAGAAGAAGGGAATAGTAAGGGGAAGGATAAAACAGAGAGTCAGAGGGGGATACAAAGTCAAACTTGAAGAGGGTTTAACGGTCTTCCTTCCAATGTCTCAAGTTGACATAATGCCGGTAACTCAGCCGGACCAGTGGCTTGATAAAGAAATTGAAGCAAAAGTCCTCTCAGTTGACAGAAAGAGAAGGAGTATAGTTATCTCAAGGAGGAAGCTCTTAGAGGAAGAGAGGGCCAAAAAGAGGGAAGAGACACTCAAAAGGTTAAAGGAAGGGGATATTGTAGAAGGAACGGTTAAAAACATCGTTGATTTTGGGATATTCGTTGACGTTGACGGAGTTGATGGCCTTGTTCACAAGAGCGACATCTCATGGAGCGGCCTAAAAACCCCATTTGACGTTGCAAAGATAGGGGATAGGATAAAAGTAAAAATTAAGAAAATAGAGAGGGATAAAGAGAGACTCGTTCTCTCCCTTAAAGACGTTAGACCCGACCCATGGGAGAAGATAGACGAACTGATAAAGCCGGGGATGGAGGTTGAAGGGGAGGTAGTAAAGGAAGATAAAAAGGGCTACTGGATATACCTACCTCAAGACGTTGCAGGCTACCTTCCGGCTAAAAGCCTTCCAAAGGGAGTAAAGCTAAAGTACAACTACAGGTATAAATTTATCGTTGACTCAATAGACAAGGAGAAAAGGAGAGTAGTTCTGAAATGGCCGGAGGAAACGCTCCAGAAATAAAGAACAAGAAGGCTTACTTTGACTACGAGATCCTAGAAAAGTATGAGGCTGGAATAGAGCTGAAAGGAACGGAAGTCAAGTCTTTAAGGGAAGGTAAGGCCAACATAAGGGATGCCTTCGTTAGAATTGAAAACGGAGAGGCATACCTCTTTAACGCATACATAGCTCCCTACACCCATGGGAACCTCTTTAACCACGAACCTACAAGGAGGAGAAAGCTCCTCCTTCACAAGAGGGAAATAAAAAGGCTTGCGGGGAAAGTCGCAGAGAAAGGATTAACAATAGTCCCCTTAAGGATATACTTTAACAAGAGGGGAAAGGCTAAAGTTGAGATAGCCTTAGTTAAGGGTAAGAAGAAGTACGATAAGAGAGAAGCAATAAAGAGACGGGAGCTTGAGAGGGAAGCTCAGAAAGCTATGAAGTACTACCGTTAACCCCTCCGTTTGCTAAATTCCCAAAGGTGCCTTAAATTTAGAATCGGCGGTTAGAAGCTGTCTGTGTTCATCGCACTCATACTTTACCTTTAGAGCGGTTCTTCGGAACCGCTCCTTTTTATTTAACCCCACTTTTGAGGTGGTCATGGAAGAGAGAGCTAAGGAGATAGTAGAGAAAGTAAAGGAGCTCCTACAGCCAATCCTTGAAGAAGGTGGCTTTGATCTGGTTGATATAGAGTTTGTTAGGGAACCTGCAGGCTGGGTTTTGAGGATATATGCAGACAGGCCTAAAGGAGGGATTACAATCTCAGACTGCCAATGGATCAGCGAGAGGATTGGAACGGTTTTAGACGTTGAGGATATTATTCCTTACTCCTACAACCTTGAGGTTTCCTCTCCAGGTCTAGACAGACCTTTAAAGAACCAGAAAGACTTTGAGAAGCACAGAGGAATTGTAGTAAAGATTAAGACTACAGAACCCCTTGATAACCAGAGGAACTTTAAAGGTGAGGTAGTCTCAACCTCAGAAAGGGGAGTAACCCTCCACGATGTATCAAGGAATGCAGAGGTTGAAATCCCTTACGAGAAGATAAAGAGCGCTAGGGTTGACCTTGACTCCCTCTTTGACTAGTAAATAAGGAGGCCAATTAGATGGAAAGTTTAGGTAAAACTATAGAGCTCCTTTGCAGAGAAAAGGGCATATCAAAAGAGGACGTAATTGAGGCAGTAAAGGTTGGAATAATTAACGCTGCTAAAAAAGCAGGATATAGAGGGAACTTAGTAGTTAAGATAGATGAGGACGGAAAGGACTTTGGAATATTCCAAGAAAAAACGGTAGTAGAAGAGGTAAAAGACCCAGATACGGAAATCTCTATAGAGGAAGCAAGGGAGCTCTTTGGCCAGGATGTAAAGCCCGGAGATAAGGTATTGGTTGAAATAAAGACGGAGGAGCTTGGTAGGATTGCAGCAAAGGCTGCAGCCCAGGTAATCCATGAAAAGATAACAGAGGCCGAGAGGAAAGCCCTCTACGACTACTTTAAAGAGAAGATAGGAGACGTAATCTCCGGAACAGTTAAGGAGATAAAGAGGAACGGAGATATAGTAGTAGACCTTGGAAGGGTTGTTGGAATCCTCCCTAAAGAGGAACAGATACCAAAGGAAAAGTATAAAATCGGTGATAGGGTAAGGGCCTACATCTACGACGTCGTTTTTGACTACAGAAGGTACAACAGGAAAAAGCCCTCAAGAGTAGATGATTACCCACCTCCCTACGTAATTCTTTCAAGGACCCACCCTAAACTCCTTAAGAGGTTAATGGAGATTGAAATTCCTGAGGTTGCAGAGGGATTAGTTGAGATAAAGGCTGTTGCAAGGGAACCGGGAGTGAGAGCTAAAGTAGCAGTTGATGCTAAAGAGGACTACATAGACCCTGTAGGAGCGTGCATTGGAGTAAAGGGAAGTAGGATCCTTCCCATCTCAAAAGAACTATCAGGGGAGAAAATAGAGATAATAAGGTGGCACGACGACGTTGCAAAGCTCGTAGCAGAAGCCCTCTCTCCTGCAAAAGTAGTCCACGCTGAGAGCTACGAGGACGAAAACGGAGACCTCAGGGTAGAGGTAGTTGTTCCCGACGACCAGCTGTCCCTTGCAATAGGAAAGAGGGGAGTAAATGCAAGGCTTGCCTCAAAACTAGCAGCCCAGGCAGGCCAGGTAGTAGGTATAGACATAATAAAAGAGAGCGACTACAGGAAGTTGGAAGAGCTGGAAGAAGGATTTGAGGATGAGGAGTAATGAGGGCCTGCGCCGGGTGTAAGAGAAGGGATGAAACTGAGGAATTCATCAGGTTCGTTGAGTTTGAGGGGGAGCTCCTTCCCGACCTAACGAGGAAACTACCGGGAAGGGGCTACAACGTCTGCCCGACTTACAAGTGTATTAAAGACTTCATAAAGAGGAAGTTTAGAGGAAGGAAGAACCCTGACGAAATATACGAAAGAACAGTTAAGGCCTTAAAGGACTACATCCTTCACCTGATTTCCCTCTCCCACAAAACCGGCATAACGGTAATTGGCCAGGATGAGATAAAAAAACTTAGAAGCTGTGAAGGAACTTTAATCCTTGCAGAGGACCTAAGCCCTAAGACTAAGGAAAGGCTTAAAAGAGAAGAGTGGCTCACCCTTGAAGACGTTTTCAACAGCGAAGAGATTGGGAACGCCTTAAGGAGAGAGAGGAGGGTAGGAGCTCTCTTTGTAGAAAGAGTAGGCCTTGGAAGAAAAGTCTACGAGAACGTTAGAAAACTTAAATCTTTACTATCAAAATGATAATATGACACCAAGCTACATTAAAGGGAGTTTAAGTGAGGAGGGAGATTTTAGCCTTCGGAAGTATCGTCATAGATAACGTGTTAGTAGTTAAGAAGTTTGCCGCCGTAAACGAGACAGTTCAGGCCGAAAAGTACCGTTACACCTACGGAGGGGCGGGGGCAAACGTTGCAGTTGCAGCTGCAAGGTTAGGGGTTAAGAGCTCCCTCTTTGCAGTGGCAGGAAGCGACTTTAAGAGAATGAACTACGAAAAACACTTAAAGAGAGAAGGCGTTGACATTAGCGGCCTCTTGCCGGCTCCTTTCCTAATGCCAAGGAGCTTCATAATAAGCAAGGAGGGAAGCGACGATCAGGTCCTCTACTACTACGAGAACAAGAGGGGAACTTCAAAAATCCTTTTTGAAAACTGGAAAAAGGCTATTAAACTTGCAAACAACCACGAAGTCTGCCACTTCTCAACCGGACACTTTGAGTTTTACTACCACATACTTAAAAAGAGCTCCATTAAAAGCGTTGTAAGCTTTGACCCCGGTCAAGAAACCTTTAGTTACCCGTACAGAGTAAAAAGATTAATCCCGAAGTGCCACATGCTCTTTATGAACAACCACGAGGCGAAGAGGATAAAGGAGATTTTAAAGATACGGAGTATCAAAGAGCTAATTAAGGAAGAAAAGGGACCAAACCTAATCTGCATCTCCTTAGGAGCCCAAGGCTCTGTAGTTTTATTTAAGTGTAAGAGCTTCAGAGTTCCGGCAGTTAAACCGGAAAAGGTGGTAGACCCAACTGGAGCAGGAGACTCCCACAGGGCAGGATTTATCTCAGCCCTCCTTAAGGGTTACACGATTGAGACAGCTGCAAAGATCGCCTCAACTGTTGCCTCTTTCACCATAGAGGCAGAAGGAGCCCAAAAGAGCCTTCCCAGATGGGAACAAGTAGTCAAGAGGTACGAGAACTTCTTTAAAGAGCCCTTCCCCCAGCCCCAAAAGAGCTGGGAAGAGATAAAAGAGGAACTCCTATCTTAAGCAGGACAGGTTCTCAAGCTTGACTTTGTACTCCTTCCAGAGCTTAGAAAGTTCTTTCTCTTCAGCCTCTCTAAGCTTTCTCTCTTTCAGCTTTAACTCAATAAACTTCTTTGCCTTCTCAAAAGGAATTGGTCCACCGAGAATATACTGAACCGGATAAGCCAAAGCGTACCTGTTTTCTGAAAGTGAAATAATTATAGCTTCCTTGCCCTTTGGATTACCTATTGAGAAGATAGCTACCCCTATAGGGTCTTTAGCGTCCTTATAGTAAACCCTCTCTCTAGCGTTAAACTGCCCAAACCTCTTAGCAACTTCCTGCCAAGACTTTCCCTTATCTAAGAGTTCTTTAGCCTCTTTTGCTCTCCTTTCGTCTGAGAAGTAGAAAACGACTGCCTTGACCCTCTCAGGCATCTTAAACTTTTCCTTATTTCTCCGGTAGTAATCCTCAACCTCTTCAGGCTTTACCTCTATTTTCTTTGAGAGCTCCCTCTTGAAAACTTCTATTGCCTTACCGGCAAAGTACTCTGTAAACATCCTCTTAAATTCAGGGTCTTTATCGTAACCTGCCTTTAAAGCCTGACTGTAGAAGTATTCAGTTAAGAACCTCTCCTTTAACTTCTCCTCCTGCTTCTTAGGGTCTTTCCCCAACTTCTCAGAGACCTTTATACCGCAACACTCAATTGTTAATTTACCGTCCTTCTTAACTACCTTTAACTTCTTCTCAATCTCCGAATACACCGAAGAGACGGCCCTATCATAAGCTTTAACTTGAAGTTCGTTTTTTATAAACTCCCTATCTCCCTGACTAATCTCCTTA
The DNA here is from genome assembly GCF_003633715.1 of Thermovibrio guaymasensis. Classification (NCBI taxonomy): domain Bacteria; kingdom Pseudomonadati; phylum Aquificota; class Aquificia; order Desulfurobacteriales; family Desulfurobacteriaceae; genus Thermovibrio; species Thermovibrio guaymasensis. Next base: position 56,416 of record NZ_RBIE01000004.1, on the reverse strand, counting down.
GGGTCTTTGTTGGGAAAGAGCTCTCTAAACCTCTTCTCTATCTCCTCCTCGCTTATCGGTTTAACTCTCTTCCTGGCAAGGTCTGAAACAAACTTCCTGGAGAGGTATTCCTTCTTAAACTCCTCCATCTCCCTATCAAGACCGTACTCTTTGGCAAGACCGCTATCCTTAACGTAAGCCAGAACGAGGCGGCGGTTAACCATCCTCCTTAAGAGCTCTTCAGGATGGTTTTTAAAGAACTCCTTAGCTTTAGGGTTTAGGAGTTTCCACGTGCTCCTGTAATCGGCAAGGGTCACCTTAATGTTCTTCCCTTTAGCCAAAACCGTATCATCTGAACACACTCTACTTTGAAGGCCCTTTTCCTTTTTAACTTTTTCAGCTTTTGAAACTTTTTCACCGTTAGAACAGGAAAGAAGGAAGAGCGTAGCCGTCAGGAGAATTCCAAGTTTACCTCTCATATTTCCTCCAAATTTAGGTGAGCCAAAATTATAAAAGGGGGCGCAAGGCCCCCTCCCACAGGAATCAATTTTAGTACTTAATGCTTCTTCCTTCTAAATCTGAAGAGGCCAAGTAGGCCGGTTAAGAGAGCTCCAAGGTTAACTAGACCGTTTGCAGCACTTTGAGGAGCTCCCATTGAACATCCTCCTCCACCGCCTCCACCGGAAGAGGAAACTTCAGCAGTCGGAGTAGAGGATTTCTCACCAAGAACTGCAACTACCGCCTCTCCGTTCTCTTCAGACCTGGTTGTTAAATCAACCTCAGCTACAAGGTCATTTCCGGAAACAGAAGGTTTAACTTCAACCTCCGTTCCCTCTCCCTTCTTAACAGCAACAACAGCCTTATCAGGGTCAACCAAGGAAGCTGCACCCTTGAACGTCAACTTAAACTTCTCTGAAGTTGAAGTTAACTTAACTCCGAGAATAACTTTACTGAGTTCAAACTCCTTGGCAAGGTCAAGGAGCTCCCTGTAGGTTTGGGGCTCTTTTCCGAGAACTTCAGAAATTGAAGTTCCATCATCCTCAACTGCTATATCAACTGTATGCTCTTTGCCACTAACAGTTACCTTAACCTTCACCTCTAAAGCAGAAGGTTGGGAAACTAGAGTAATCCTTTCCGGAATAACTACTGTAGATTCCGGAGCTCTCATGAGGGCAAAGACGAGCTCTCCCTCTCCTGAAACACCTTCCCTTAAAGCTGCAACGTTAACTGTAAGTTCCTTTGTGTAGGAGTCGTACGAAGCCCAACCTCTACTTATAGCTTCACTCACAGAAATTGACGTTGGCTTAAAGTTATCCTTGTCAAGTTCGTAGTAGACATTCTCACCTTCAGATTTCCTTACCTTGTGGATTTTTGCACAGTTGATATAGAGACCCTCAGGACCTACAACTTGAAGTTTAGCAAGGTTAAACTTGATCTTCTCTATAAACTCAGAGGGAATTATCGGAGTAAATACTGGAACGAGGGTTTCACCCCCAGCATCAAGGATTTCCTCAGCGTGATGTTCAAAGCCGAGAAGTTCTGGAAGTTCATTCTTAAGTCTTAAGACAATAGCTCTCCTTGGAACTTCATCACCGTGGAGAGCTTCCGTTTCAACCTCTGCCTCAATTCCGTCAAACCTCATCTTCCACTGGGCCTTCTTACCAGGAAGGGCAAAAGCAACTCCATCTATTCCTGAACTTTCAACGGGAATAGGAACTAAATGTCTATCAACATCAACTCCATTTGTAAGGGCGTTAACGAGAATGTCTCCAGCAGTTGTAACCATAACCTCTCTACCGTTCATACTTCCATACTTAGGTGAACCGTCGGGGTTCTCCGGAGAGTTAAAGAAGACCTTAACAGCCTCCTTGTAAGCAGAAGGAGGAATCTTAACCGGAACTGTTACGATTTCCCTACCGAGTCCAAAGTACTTAACGTTTCCTTTCTCATCCCTTTCAATGAGCTCCTTTAGGCTACTTGAGTTAATATCAGCCATGTTAGCCTGAGGAAGTCTTCCCTCCTTTGCATCGTGACAGGACGAACAGTTAAGCTCTTCACCGTTCACAACTTTTCCTGAACCGAGAGCATACTCCTTAGGGAGAACTCCGTGATCAATGCTAAAGGGAGCAATCCACAGGTAGAAGACTGGGTCTGGATTCTTAACTCCTTCAGCTTTAAGAACTTCAGTTATAGCTGCCTTCATATCCTGATACTCGGAATCGGTATCAATTTCAGGTAGGTAGTCTCCATTGTCATCACAGATGTACTTACCGAGGATAGTCTTTACACAGACCTTACCGTCGTGGATGAAGTAGGCTGGGACTCTCTTTTCACTCTGGCCGGCTGGAAGAACTCCCTTTGAAGCTGAATCCGACTTAACGGCACCGTCAAGTGCAGCTGCCATCTCCCTAGTGTACAAGACCTTTCCTGTTGACTTGTCGTACCAAGTTACAAGTGTAAGTGGATCGGCAATCCTGTACATAAACTTCTGGCCTCCAGGAGAATCGGGCCTGAAGCCGTTGTTGATAATTACAGGAGCCCAAGCCCACGGGAAGGCGTTTTCAGGAATCTTCCATATACCAAACACGCTCTGCTTATACCTGAGTGCAGCCTGCCTTGGATCAAAGTCAACCTGGTAAATCGGAACTACAGTATCCTTTCCATTTTCCGTTCTAACTATGCAGAAGGGTTGGGGAGCTCCATAACCACCAATTGGCATAAACGGACCAAACCCAGGAGTAAACATACTCTCTGGTAGCTTTCTAACAGTTCCATTTTCTAAATCATAGCCGAGCATTCTGTTATCAAAGTTATAGGAGTACCCGAGAACGTCGTAGAAAGTCCTAAAAGTCCAGTGGGTCTTAAACGGAATGTGGCAGACCTCACAAGCAACTTTCTCCATATGGACAGCAGAAACTCCGTTTGGCCCGAAAGCGTTTAAGTGAACTTCAGCCGCAAGCTGCCTTGAACCGCCAAAGTGACAGTCTAAACAGGTCTTAAGTGATGGGTTATAGTCAAGGGACTGATCCCAGTGACCACCCCAGTCGTTCCCCTTAAGGAAGTCATGGTGGATTGGGTGATATTCCTTCTCCTCGGTAGACAGTGAACCTTCACCGTGGCAAGACAGACAAGTCATACTTCCCTTTTCACTGTCAAAGTGAACATCGTAACCGATAGGAATGTCATCAAAGGAAACTACCGACTTGGCTGTCAACATCCTTCCAAAGGCCTGTTGTTTCTGATTTTGATCACTAAAGTCTGTATTAACGAAAGCATCGTGGGGTAGGTTCCCTTTATTCTCTCCACCCCTGTGAAGATCGTAGGAGAAGACGTCTCCCCTCTTAACTACCTCAGCAGCAACCCCTAAAGTTCCCTTCCTCGTAACCCACGTATAGATGTCACCGTTAGAGGTCTCCCCACTCTTATAAGGAATCGCCATATGACAGTAGGAACAGACGTATCCCCATTCCCTATCCTTATTACCGTTAGTCATACTGGGGTAAGGATTATTAGCGTCTCCCAGTTTCGTTGGAACAGAATAGGTGTAGTCCTGAGGATGAACTTCTGTAGATGGAACGTTCTTATCCCCTACCCTATTTTCAAGGATTGGTAGATCAACCTCTCCTTTAGAGTTAAACTCATCAGAATCGTAGTAAACTTCCGGTCTCCAGAAACCCTTTTCATCTTTAACAAACCTTACGTAGGCAAGTGGAACGCCATCTCCATCAGTATCAACTCCCATGAGGGAGGCTGTAGAGATGTACTTAAAGAAGAATCCAGCAAAGGTTCTATAGACAACACTCCCGTTATCGTCCTTAAAGGTTACAGAACCTCCGTTTACGTAGACCTCTCCACCATCCTTATCCTTAGTAGTTTCGGGGTGTTCAAAGTAGGTAACCCTTGCAACTTCCCTAGTTGCACCGTTAGGATTGTTCGGATAGAGGTAGAACTTAAGCTCTTGATTGTCCTTATCCGTTATCCTACTCTTAAGGTTAGAATCGTTATAGACGCTATTTAGAACCGAAAGGGGAACTGAGTTGTAATAAGCTGAGTCAACTTTCTCAACTTTCTTTCCGTTTATAACCTCCCCAATCTTCGGTGGAAAACCAAGGGATATAACGATTGTTTCACCATCGGAGGTCATCCCCTTGAAAACCATAACTCTCGGGTTAGCAGGCATTATTGGGTAAACTTTCGTACCGTTAACTTCAGAGTAAATCCTCTTATCTGATGAGGCATCTGCATGGCACATAAAGCAGTCTGTATCGTTAACTCCTGACCTTTTGTAGTTGAAAACGCCCGGCTTTCCAATGTAACCTGCTCCTACTTCATACTCCGAATATCCCAGTAGATCTCCATCTATACCCGTCTTAGACAAGTACTCTTCATCGTGAATAAACCAATCTTTATCCTTAAGGTCTTCCCAAAGGTCCGCTCCTAATTTCTCTTCAAGAACCTTATCAAGGTCCTCTTCCTCCCTTCCAAACTGGGCTGCTCCCCCTCCAGCGTGACACGAGTTACAGGTTATGTTGTGATTCATAGTTCCCATGTCAAAGTTAAAACCTTTGTAGGAAGACATATTTGCAGGATTTACGCCGTCAACAGAGCCATCTGGAACTGCAGGGTCCTTTAGAGGTTTCTTTGCCGCCAACTGGCGGTAAGAGGGCGGTCACCAACCTCCGTAGTGGGACTTACTCCTGAAGTAGCGCATTTTAAGAACAGCGTTTGTAACGAAATCCTTAGTTCCTGTATCGTCTCCCTTCGTTTCGTGGTTATCCATCCAGCCCATATCGTGTAGGCCAACTGCACCGTGGTGAGAAGCCCTTACATCATCTACTATACCTTCGTGACACTGGCTACAGGTCTTCTCAAAACTAACGGGAGTTCCCCTAGGAAGGGTTACCGAACTACCGCTTCTACTTTGAACAGTTACGGTCTTTGAAGTGTCTAGGTTTTCAGAAACAGGATTTCCGTCAACGTCAATAAGCTTAACGGCAGGGTGCTGAGCAAGGGCCTGAGAAGTTAAAATGGCAGATAGTATAAAACCAGTTGAGAGAGTTAATTTCTGCCTCCTCCACTTTCTTCCCATAGACTACCTCCTAAGAATCCCAATTAATTTATAATGCAGGATTCAGTATTTTAGCAAATTTAGTTAAGTGGAGGAGGCATATATTCGGAATTTTTTATTCAACTTCCAAACAAAAAAGGAGGCCTAAAGGGCCTCCTCTACTTTCCTCTTAAACAGGTTGAAACCTTCTGATAGTTTTGATAGATCCTTTATTCCCCCTTGGGCCATATCGGGCCTTCCTCCCCCTTTACCTCCAAGAAGAGGAGCTATCTCCCTTATAAGCTGGCCTGCATGGAGCTTATCGGTTAAATCTCTAGTCAGGGCCACAAGAAGGCTTGCTTTACCATCCTTAATTCCGACGAGCATTACCGCGCAACTTCCCGCTTTACTCCTTATAACGTCCGCAATTTCTGCAAGCTCTTTACCGCCAAAACCATCTAGTTTAGCAGTAATTACCTTTACCCCCTTAACCGACGGGGAGTTTTCAACTATTGAATCAACCTGACTGGAGGCAAGCTTCTTCTTTAACCTCTCAACCTCCTTCTCCTTCTCTTTGAGCTCTTCAACTAAGCTAGAAACTTTCGTTAAGAGCTGACCTTCTGGAACCTGGAGCTCCCTCCTTAAACCTTCAACGAGCTCCTCCTTCTCCCAGACCCACTTCTGAGCTTCTTCTCCAACTAAAGCTTCAATTCTCCTGGTTCCAGCAGAAACTGAGGACTCAGAAGTAATTTTGAAAAACCCGATATCACCGCTCCTCTTAACGTGGGTTCCTCCGCAGAGCTCCACGCTAACGCCGCCAACGTCAACTACTCTAACAACTTTTCCGTACTTCTCCCCAAAGAGTGCTATAGCCCCCCTCTCTATTGCTTCGTCGTAGGGGAGCTCTTCAACTTTAACAGGGTAGTTATCCATAACCCACTTATAAACCAACTCTTCAACGTTCTTCAGCTCTTCTTTTGTAGGAGCTTCAAAGTGGGTAAAGTCAAACCTTAACCTGTCTGGAAGGACTAAAGAACCAGCTTGCTTAACGTGGTTTCCTAAAACTTCCCTCAAAGCCTTGTGGAGAAGGTGGGTTGCAGTATGGGCCCTCATAATAGCCCTTCTCCTTTCCTCATCAACTCTGGCCTCTACAAAATCCCCGACCTTTACACTCCCGCTCTCTACCCTTACCCTGTGGCCAATAAGGTTTTCGGTTATGTTCTGAGTATCTAAAACCTTACAGAAGCAGTTATTTCCCTCAATAACACCAGTATCTCCAACCTGTCCGCCCTTTTCTGGGTAAAAAGGAGTTCTATCAAGGATTAAGAAAGCCTCCTCTCCCTCTCTTAGCTCATCCACTAACTTATCATCCTTAAGTATCCCAACAACCTTCGCATACTCCTCAAGGTGTTCGTAGCCTGTAAATACTGTAGGATTCTCTTTTGATAGCTCTTGTAGTTCAGGTGAGACAACCTTCTGAGTTCCTCCCTTCCAAGCTCTCCTTGCCCTCTCCTTCTGCTCCTGAAGCAGTTTCTCAAAAGTCCTTAAGTCAACTTCCATATCCTCATCGTTTGCAACCTCAAGGATAAGATCCAGAGGAAAACCAAAAGTATCGTAGAGTTTAAAGGCCTCTTCTCCCGGAATAACTCTTTCTCCCCTTGACTTTAGCTCATCAATTACTTCTTGAAGTATATCTAATCCCCTCTCCAGCGTCTTTGAGAAGCGCTCCTCCTCCTTCTTGACTACCCTTTTAATAAGGTCTTTTTCCCTAACGAGTTCCGGATAGGCTTTACCCATAATCTCAACTACTTTATCAACTCCTTCAAAGAGGAAAGGCCCGTTTATACCAAGGAGCCTTCCGTGCCTGGAGGCCCTCCTTATAATCCTCCTTAAAACGTAACCCCTTCCCTCGTTTGAAGGAAGAACTCCGTCGGCAATCAAGAAAGTCATAGCCCTTAAGTGATCCGCTATTACCCTCATAGAAACGGAGCTCTTGTCATCCTTTCCGTAAGGAATTCCACTTACTTGGGACGCCCAATTAACAAGGGGAAAGAGGAGATCAGTTTCGTAGTTTGAAGGAACGTTTTGCAGGACAGAAGCAATCCTCTCAAGGCCCATTCCAGTATCTATTGAAGGCCTGGCAAGGGGCTTTAAGTTTCCTTCCTCGTCCCTCTCATACTGCATAAAGACCAAGTTCCAAATCTCCAGGTATCGGTCACAGTCACACTTCCCTATTCCGCAGTTCTCACCGCAGGCAAACTCCTCTCCCCTATCGTAGTAGATTTCACTACACGGACCACAGGGGCCCGTATCTCCCATAGCCCAGAAGTTGTCCTTTTCACCGAGCCTGTAAATCCTCTCCTCGGGAACGCCTACCTCGTCCCTCCAGATTTTGAAAGCTTCATCGTCCTTTTCGTAAACTGAAACGTAAAGCCTATCTTTTGGAAGTTTAAAAACTTCTGTAACCAGTTCCCAAGCATACTTTATTGCTTCCCTCTTAAAGTAATCTCCGAAGGAGAAATTACCCAACATCTCAAAGAAGGTGTGGTGACGGCCGGTTTTCCCGACGTTCTCCAGGTCGTTATGCTTACCCCCAGCCCTCATACACTTCTGGCAGCTAGTAGCCCTCTTAAAGGGCGGTTCCTCCTTTCCAAGGAAGTAGTCCTTAAACTGAACCATTCCGGCGTTTGTAAAGAGAAGGGTAGGATCATTTTTAGGAACCAAAGGAGAGCTCTTTACAACAACGTGCCCTCTCTCTTTAAAAAAGTTAAGGAAAGTTTCCCTTATCCTGTCTGAACTCCACTTCATCTCTTCTCCCGAACCTAATTTCTTAAGGGAAATTCTATTAGAACTTGAAGTAAGTTGTAGGCTTTAAGATAGTTGATTACCCTGTGCCAAACTCAGGATCTTTTCAACCTCAAGGAAGGAAAAACCCCTCTGAAGTAAAAACCTCTTGGCCTTAAACTTATCCCCTGGGTACTTTTTCTTAACCTCTTTAATGATGAACGAGTAGTCGTAGGGAAAGGAGAGTTCCACTTCCCTTATAACTTCAGACTTAAAACCCTTCTGTCTTAGACTGTAAACTATTTTCCTCCTTCCCCATCCCTTTTTAACCTTTGACTCAAAGTAGTTCCAAACGCTCCTATACTCGTTAATGAAACCTTGAGACGATATTTCCCCTACAACCTTTGAAATTTCCTTGTCTGGAACTTCAGGGAACTTCTCCTTTAGCTTTTCAGCTAGAGCTCTTTCTGAGTAATCCTTCCTAAGGAGTAACTTAAAGGCATAGGAAGTGAGGTCTTTAAAACTCATCAGCTCCGCCTGAAAAGATACCTTCCATCTTAAGCCTCAAGTCATCAGGTCTTGTTGCATACTTAAGGGCATCTTCCTTAGTAATTAGACCCTTCTTCCAGAGTTCATAGAGGGACTGGTCAAAGGTCTGGGAACCGTAAACCTCGTGCCCTTTCTCAATAAACTCAGGAATTTCATCGGTAAGCTCAGGATTCATTATCCTTTCCCTTATTGCCTCAGTAACAATCATAATTTCAACTGCAGGAACCCTTCCCTTCCCGTCTGCCCTAGGTAGCAACCTCTGGGATATGGTAGCTTTAAGGACAGAGGCCAACTGAAACCTTATAGCCTGCTGCTGGTCAAGGGGGAAGAAGGAAACTATCCTGTTTATAGTTTCCTTAGCGTCAAGGGTGTGAAGAGTTGAGAAGACCATATGACCAGTTTCTGCAGCGTCAAGGGCAGTCCTAACCGTTTCAGGATCTCTCATCTCACCAACGAGAATAACGTCTGGGTCCTCACGAAGGGCTGCCCTTAGAGCGGTAAAGAAGTCATCCGCGTCGTTCCCTATTTCCCTCTGGTAGAAGAGACACCTCTTATCCTTATGTAGGTACTCTATGGGGTCTTCAATAGTTATAACGACCCTTGAATCCTTTTCGTTTAATTCCTCCAGCATTGCAGCAAGAGTTGTTGACTTACCAGAACCTGTAGTACCTGTAACGAGTACGAGGCCCCTTTGGTAAAGGGCTATCTCCTTAACAACTTCCGGAAGGTTAAGGTCCTCTATCTTTGGAACCTCAACCGGAATTGCCCTCATGACAATTGCAAGTGTTCCCCTCTGTCTGAAAAGGTTAACTCTAAACCTACAAACTCCCGGGAGAGAGTAGGCAAAGTCAAGGTTCTTTATGTACGGGAGCTCCTTTCTCTTCTCTATCGGAAGGATCTTCTTAACGAATGCATCAATATCACTAACCTCTAAAGGAGGAAGGTCTAACTTTACCAGTTTTCCATTAATCCTTAGTATAGGTGGGGCCTTAACCCTAAGGTGAAGGTCGGAAGCCCCAAGTTCATAGGCCCTAGTTAAAAGCTGATCAAGGTCAACCTTAGCCACCTAAAGCCTCCAGTATCTTCTCTTCTATCTCCTTGGCCACTTCTGGATTCTCCTTAAGGAACTGCCTTGCATTCTCTTTTCCCTGTCCCAACCTCATATCCCCAAACGAGTACCAAGAACCACTTTTCTTAACAAGGCCCAGTTCTTCCCCAAGGTTAAGGAGGTCAGCCTCACTGGAAATTCCTTCACCGTAGTAGATCTCTACTACAGCTTCTCTAAAAGGAGGAGCCAGCTTGTTCTTAACTATTTTAACTTTTGCCTTATGACCGATCCTCTCATCACCTTTACCCTTAATCTGACCTACATTCCTTATCTCCATCCTCATTGAAGAGTAGAACTTCAGAGCCCTTCCACCTGTAGTTGTCTCCTGAGGCCCCCCGTATCCCATCATTCCAATCTTTTCTCTTACCTGGTTAATGAAGATCAAAGCACAGTTACTCTTACTGACTGCAGCAGTCAACTTCCTTAAAGCTTGGGACATCAACCTAGCCTGAAGACCAACGTGTGAATCTCCCATATCCCCCTTTATCTCAGCTTCGGGGACTAAAGCAGCAACAGAATCAACAACTATAACGTCAATAGCTCCGCTCCTCACTAAAGTTTCAGCGATCTCAAGGGCCTGCTCTCCACTGTCTGGCTGAGAAACGAGGAGCTCCTCAAGGTTTATCCCCAACTTCTTAGCGTAAGTAGGGTCAAGGGCGTGTTCTGCGTCTATAAAAGCTGCAATTCCTCCTTCCTTCTGAGCGTTGGAGATAACGTGAAGGGCTAGAGTTGTTTTACCTGAGGACTCTGGACCGTATATTTCGGTAATCCTTCCCCTGGGAATTCCTCCGATTCCCGTTATCCTGTCAATCGCAATTGAACCGGTAGATATTGCCGGAACCTTCTCTACGGGCCTCTCGCCGAGGAACATTACAGATCCTTCGCCGTACTCCTTCTTAATTCTCTTTAACGCGTCCTCTAGTACTCTTTTCCTCTCTTCTTGCATAGGTACTCCTCAGAAAAGGGGTTTTAAGAATGTGGCGGAGAGGGCGGGATTTGAACCCGCGGTGGAGGTTTTTGCCTCCACACCCGATTTCGAGTCGGGCGCCTTAAGCCGGGCTCGGCCACCTCTCCTTAATTAGCGTAAAAGCTTAAAAAATTCCTTTAAAAGCTTAAGGGCCTCTGGTAACTCCAACTTTAAAACTTCAGGCCTGTGGTTTACCCTCTTATCCGAAAGGATTTTAAATATACTCTCTACCCCTCCAAACTTTGGGTCGGGAACGGAGTAAACGACCCTATCAACCCTTGATTGGATTATAGCACCAGCACACATAACGCACGGCTCAACGGTGGAGTAGAGGGTACAGCCCTCTAACCTCCAGGAGTTTAATTTCCTTGAGGCTTCTCTGATTGCAAGGATTTCAGCGTGGGCGGTAGGATCCTGAAGGAACTCCTTTCTGTTGAAAGCTCTGGAAATTACCTGCCCGTCCTTAACAACAACAGCTCCAATAGGAACTTCGCCGTAAGAAAAGGCCTTTTCAGCCTCTTTGAGAGCTTCCCTGAGGAAGAGAAGGTCTTCCATTAGCTAACTCTGATCAAGAATGGCGCGCCCGGCAGGAGTCGAACCTGCAACCTTGGGATCCGTAGTCCCACGCTCTATCCAGTTGAGCTACGGGCGCGGATTTCGGGAATAAATTTATCCCCGCAGTATAAGTTTTCAACCTCAAAAAGGGCTAAAATTTGCAAAGCTTTAAAGGATAATAGGAGGAGGAAATGGAACCAACGTACAATCCATCTCTCTTTGAGGATAAGTGGTATAGGAAGTGGCTTGAAAAGGGATACTTCCACGCAGACGAAAAGAAAGTCTTAAGGGGAGAAAAGGAGAAATTCAGCGTAGTTCTCCCTCCACCAAACGTTACAGGAGTTCTACACGTTGGCCACGCCCTTAACTCAACCCTTCAGGACGTTATATGTCGCTGGAAGAGAATGAAAGGGTACGAGGTCTGCTGGGTTCCAGGAACTGACCATGCGGGGATTGCAACCCAGTGGGTAGTAGAGAGGGAGCTTGCAAAAGAGGGCCTTACAAGACACGATGTTGGAAGGGAGGAGTTCTTAAAGAGAGTGTGGGAGTGGAAGGAAAAGTACGGAAGCAGGATAATAAACCAGCTTAAAAAGCTGGGAACTTCCTGTGACTGGGAGAGGGAAAGGTTTACTATGGACGAAGGCTTCTCAAAGGCGGTTAGAAGGGCCTTCGTCAGACTTTACAAAGAGGGACTCATCTACAAGGGAAAGAGGTTAATAAACTGGTGTCCGAGGTGCCATACGGCTCTTTCCGACCTAGAGGTAGAACACGAAGAGGAACAGGGCAACCTCTGGTACATCCGATACCCTATAGTTGGAGAGGACGGCTACATAGTCGTTGCCACGACTAGACCTGAAACTCTCCTCGGAGACGTTGCAGTAGCGGTAAATCCAAAGGATGAAAGATATTCACACCTTGTAGGAAAGAGAGTTCGCCTACCTATCGTAGGAAGGGAGATTCCTATAATCGCCGATGAGTACGTTGACCCTGAGTTTGGAACTGGAGCAGTAAAGATTACTCCAGCCCATGATTTTAACGACTATGAAGTTGCTCAGAGACACGGCCTGCCTGAAATCCAGATAATGGACGACTGGGGAAGGATTACGGTCCCTCCTTTTAAAGGAATGGACAGGTTTGAGGCAAGGGAAGCCATAGTGACGATGTTAAAGGATGAGGAACTCCTAGAGAAAGTTGAACCTCACATCCACTCTGTAGGCCACTGCTACAGGTGTAAAACAGTAATAGAGCCTTACCTAACAGAACAGTGGTTCGTAAAGACAAAGCCACTAGCAGAAAAAGCAATAGAGGCAGTTAAGACAAACGAAGTAAAGTTTATACCGAAACAGTGGGAAAACACATTCTTTGACTGGATGTACAACATAAGGGACTGGTGCATATCAAGGCAAATCTGGTGGGGACACAGAATTCCTGCATGGTACTGCCTTGAGTGTGGCCACGTTAACGTTGCAGAAGAGGCACCAGAAAAGTGTGAAAACTGCGGGAGCTCCAACCTAAAGCAGGACGAGGACGTCCTTGACACTTGGTTTAGTTCCTCACTTTGGCCTTTCGGAGTATTCGGCTGGCCTGTGGAAACTGATGACCTTAAGGCCTTTTACCCTACAGACCTTCTGGTCACCGGCTTTGACATTATCTTCTTCTGGGTAGCCAGGATGATGATGATGGGCTACCACTTTACAGGTAAGAGGCCCTTTGCAGACGTTTACGTTCACGCCCTCGTAAGGGATGAAAAGGGCCAGAAGATGAGTAAGACCAAGGGGAACGTCATAGACCCCCTTGAAATGGTGGAGAAGTACGGGGCAGATACCTTAAGGTTTACCTTAACTGCCTTGGCCGCACAGGGTAGGGATATAAGGCTCTCAGAGAAAATTATTGAGGGTTACCGCCACTTTGCAAACAAAGTTTGGAACGTTGGAAGGTTCGTCTTAAACGCTACAAAGAATATAAAAACAGAAGGTTCTGTAGCGTACGCTCCAGAGGATATGTGGATCCTAACCAAACTCTCCGAAGCCGTTGAAGAGTACGATAGGGCCCTAGAAAGCTACAGGTTTAACGATGCCGCAAAGGCTGTCTATCAGTTCATATGGAACGAACTTGCCGACTGGTACTTAGAGTTCACAAAGCACAGGATCTACAAAGGAACAGAAGAGGAAAAGAGGACCGCAGCCCACACTCTACTAAAGGTTCTAAGGGACTCTTTAAAACTCCTGCACCCAATAATGCCATTCATAAGTGAGGAAATCTATCAGAAACTCCCAAACAAGGATTCTGAGTCAATAGTTATTTCTCCCTGGCCGGACAAGGAGTGCTGCGCCTTCCCAGAAATTGCAAGACTCGTTGAATCTGTTAAAGAGCTAATAAGGGGAATTAGGAACGTTAAGGCAGAACTCTCAATTCCTCCGTCAACTGAAGTTGAAGTATTCGTTAAAACAGAGGACGAAAAACTCCTTGAGACCGTTGCGAAGATGGCACCTGCAATTAAGCAGATGGCAAGGGTTTCACAAATTCACAAAACAGATAAAGCTCCTTCAGGTTCAGTCTCCTTCTTCCTTCCAGGAGTTGAAGTTTACGTAAAGGTCGGCCAGCTGATAGACGTAGCAAAAGAGATTGAGAGGATTAAGAAGAAGCTTGAGAAGATGGCAAAGGAAATTGAGAAGCTGGGAAAGAAGCTCTCAAATGAGAACTTCTTAAAGAGAGCTCCAAAAGAAGTTGTTGAGAAGAACAGAGAGGAGCTAAAGGAGCTCAAGGAACTCCACGCCAAACTCTCCTCTACCTTAGAGCAGCTTAAGAACATGGAATAAAGCTCGGAGCCCTCCGTGGGCTCCGTCCTTCAAAAATTCCGCTTTATCTACCGGATTTTGTCCTATTTAAAGGAGATAATTAAGAAAAAAATTTCAGCAAGGAGAAAGAAATGGAAGGATTAATGGAGGAATGTAGAGAAACTCTATGCCGCATTATTGAGAATTACCCCCAAGGAATTACACTGGGAGAACTTTTGAGCCTACTGTCTCAAGAGCTCGGAGAGGAAAATCGCGAAGTACTAAGGGAATGCATCCACAAGGAAACTGTAAATTACTGCGGTAGAAGTAATCTCGGAACAAAGTCTCAAGGTTGTATTTTTGTAGTAACGGAGAACAGAATAGATGAGGAGCTCCCAGATCAAGCCAAACTTGAGCCCTACAATCCGGAAAAACATGGAAGATGGGAGTTAAACAATGAAAGAAAGCGACCATGCCTAAAGAAACTTCCAGAACTTAAGAAGTACCTAAAGTGGGTAGCCCAACTATCAGGAAAGAGCGACGAGGAAATCAAGCAGAGTTTGGAGGAGATCAGGAGAGAACTCCTAAACCAGATTAACGCCAGAAGCTTTGACGGAGAACGCCTCAGAGAACTATCAGAGCCCATTCCGTACGTAAAATATTGGTTGGGGCAGGGACGGGGAAGAGAAAGAGTAAAGAATCTTATCACCTCACAGACAGAAAAAATTGAAGAGCTTTTAGAGATAATAAACACCTGTAACGAGAACAACTATAAAGAAGTAATAGAAAGATACGCTACAAAAGTAGACGAAATAAATAAAGAGCTGGGAAGTGAAACAAATAAAGCAAAACTAAATACCTTTCTTACAACCTTCGCTCACGTAATCAACCTCGACTTTTTTATACCGATATCTGAAGCGATATCTACGACTGTTATGAAAAGGTGGTGGGAAATAACAAACGAACTTAATCCAAACTACAAGGGACAAAAAGAGAGGTGCATAGGAAGTGACTCACGAAATACCGACTGTCTTAAAAAATTCCTGAGCGAACTAAATAGAATAAGATTAGAAGGAGATCTCAAACTGACCGAAGTAGCGTGGGGACTTAGCAAACTCCGCAGCCACGAACCTAAAATAAGACATTACAACAGTCCCCATCCTGAAGACTGTCTCTCGTTTACGTGTAACGTGAACCGCAATAAAGAAAACTAATCTTTAAATCTCATCTTCTACGGACCGCCGGGAACCGGAAAAACGTTTAAGGCAAAACAGATTGCCGCAAAAATAGTTGGAGTGGAGGAGAAGGACCTTTCCAAGTACCTGTTTACAAATCCCGACAAGACCGACTGGAGGGTAATCTTCACGACATTTCATCCCTCAACCTCCTACGAAACGTTTATTGAGGGCATCTGGGCTGAAGTTGAAAACGGTCAGTTAACCTACAAAGTCAGAGACGGCCTCTTCAAAGTTGCAGTCTATCAGGCCCTCTGGCTGGCCTACACCCAAAAGCCCGAGAAAACGCCGGACTACGAAGGAAGAAAGGAGGAGCTAAAAGAGGCTATCAAAAAGTACCTGAACGGAGAGAAGGAGCTCTTCAACTTTGACGATGCAGACAGGGTGGTAGTTATTATTGACGAGATTAACAGGAGGAATATCCCTTCTATTTTCGGGGAGCTTATAAGTCTAATTGAAAATAACAAACGATTAGGTAGTAAGTCAGGAAATAAGAAAGAGGAGCTCCACGCAGTCCTTCCCTACTCAAGGGAAACCTTTGCAGTTCCCCTAAACCTTCACATAATCGGAACGATGAACACGACAGACAGAAGCATTGTCCTCCTTGACGCAGCCTTAAGAAGGAGGTTTGAGTTTGAAGAACTCCTTCCCGATACCGAACTTCTTAGAAAGGAAAACATAAAAGTCGTTCTTCCTTCTTCACAGAGTTCCCAGGAGGAAGAAAATGAGTAATCCCAAGGAGTTTTTCGTCTATCCTTCGATAGTAAGGGAGGGTATAAAGGGAAACAAAGAAGGGGCAGAGGAGGGGCTAAAGAGAGCCTTTGAGCAGACAAAGGGGCTCCTTCTTAAAAACTTAGAGGAGGGACTTAACCAGGAGAACTGGGAAGCGGTTTTAAGTCTTCTTGAGGAACTCCTCACTCTCTACCACCTTCTGCTGGAAAAGGAGAAGGCAGCGGAGCTCACGGACGAAGGGATAGGCTTTAACGAAAAATTCCTTGAAAGGATTGCCGACGCCATAGCCTACGCAGAGGCCAACTTCGTTGAAATTACTGCAATGGCCGGAATTTTAATAAACTACCACGACCAGGAAAAGGAGCTCTTTCACTACTGGGTAGAGGAAGAAGAGAAGGAGGTAATTGAGGCATTTACAAGAACTTCCGTTGAGTGGGGAAACTATCTATCTGCAAGAAAGCTCTACTCTACGGCCGACAAAAGCCTTCGGTTAACAGCAGAAGCCCTCTTCGGCCTTACGAAGTGGTTCAAGGCCTTAGAAAGGGTGGAGGCTCCATACTTGGAAGGAGAAATCCTCTTCCTCAAAGAGCTCTTAACCGAGGCAATATCCTCAAAAGAGAGGCCGAAGGGAAAGCTCTTTCTAACGAAACTTACCTACCCTTTAATAGAAATTCCCATGATTTTTAAACCCTCAAAGGAACTCCTTCAAGTAGGAATTCTCTTAAAGGATTTTCTCCTCAAGTTTTCCGAGGAGTTTACAGAGTTCTTTGAGAGCGTTTTAGACAGGGAGCTCCCGTCCGACGCAGCAAGACCTCAGCTCCTTTTTGTAGTAAAAGCCCTCGTTGAGTTTATAGCCGATTCTGGAGGGGATTACGACAAAGCCTTTAAAGAGCTGAGCTTCTTCTTTAAGAGGTACGGAGTTTCTAAGGAGGAGTTAAAGGAGACGAGAACCTCCTTTAAAGAGCAGCTGACATACCTACCGGAAAAGGAGGAGTAGTATGAGCGAGTTAAAGGTGTGGAAATTCTTTGAAAAGCTAAACAACGAAATAAAAGAAAAAAAGGGTAAAGACTTCACAATCGGCCACGCTTACTTTCTGCCCTTAAAAGAAGACATGACGCCGGAGAGGTTTGTAGAAATCTTGAGAAAATCGGTATTTCCCCTGCTTCAGGAGTACTTCTACGACGACTGGGAAACTCTAATCTCCATACTTACCGGAGGAAGTTCTCAAAGGGATAAGATAAGCAAGTTAATAATTGACAAGTACGGCGAGATAAAGCTCCCTAAGGATAAAACCTACGAGATAGTTGAGATATTAATCAACTTCACGGAAAGGAATAACAATGAGCAAAGTACTAACCAAGTTTGAGCACCAGTTGATTGAAAAGGATGAGCTGAGCCGGGAAGGGTGGGAGGAGCTTCAGGAAGTAGTTAAAAGGGAGAAGTTCCAGTTCAAGCTGAGAAAGAAAGGAGTAAAACTCTCAAGCCACATAGGCCTTATAAGCCTATCAGACGGAACGGTTATTGAAATTCTCCCGAAAATCTACTACAGCGAGAGTAAAGAAGAGGGCAGGCGCCTTGCTACTCTACTAATGGTTAACCTGATTGAGAGAAACCTCCGCCAACTAAAGGGAGTTGCGGGAGCTCTCGACCTTAAAGTTCCTTTCCTTGAGCTTGTTATGTACGCAACTCTTCTCTACGCAGAGAGGAAAATCGTCATCCCCGGAATTTACAGAAGCTACGAAAGACAAGAGCTCCTGTCAAGGAACCTGTCGGGAAGGGTTCTAGTTTCAAAGAACCTAACGAGAAATCCTTTTAACAGAGAAAAGCTTTTTATTGAGAGGGAGCTCTTAACTGCAGACGTCCCGGTAAACAGGCTTCTTTTAAAAGTAGCCGAGCTTGTGGGGAAGAGAGCTACCTTTAAGAAGCTCAAAAGCCTCGCGGGAAGGATAATCCTCTATCTGAAAGACCTTGAAGTTGAAAACTGGCCGACAGGAGAGAGCCCCGGCCGGATAAAGCTAAACAGAATGAACGCCCACTACGAGCCTATAGTTGAGTTGGCAAAACTGCTGAAAGAGGGAAGAGGAAGGGGCAGAAGGGGAGGGGCCATAACTTGGCTTTACAATATGGACTTCCTCTTTGAAAGGTTAATAAGCACTGCTCTTCCCGAATCCGAGTACCAGAAGGAGTTTTCCGTCGGAGAGGGTTTCAAAATAAGGCCGGACATACTCTTTAAAGACGCAGTAATAGACGCAAAGTGGAAAAGAGTAGACGAAATACCCAATAACGACTGCTTTCAAGTTATCTCCTACGCCTACCTCCTTGAAAAGAGGTTCAGAAGGCCGATAAGAAAGCCCCTTCTCGTCTACCCGGAAATAGAGAGCAGGGAGCAGTTAACCTGGGACATAAGGGAAACCTCAACATGAGGGAAATTATGGAGAGTATAAGTAGGGAACTCCCCTTAGACGAGCAACTGGAGAGCCTGAGACAGAAGGTAAGGGAGAAACTCCTACGGCTCCTCCAATAAGACTTTTTTTGTCCTTTTAAGTGGCCACATTAAGGTTAAACCACTTCAGGAGGAGCAGGTGGAGGCCGTAGAGCTCGTAAGTAAAACGAGGGAAGAATTAGGAAATAGGAGGGGGTGCATAAACGAGTCAGGGCTTTATTCCCTAAACCGATTAACCTCTCTCTTAAAACGCAGGGAGCTCCCCCTCACAGACGAAGTAGTTGAAGAGCTTAAGAAGTTAACAAAATTCCTAATGAGAAAACAGCAGAAGAAAAACAGATTCGTTAAACACGGAGGCTTTTGGCAGATTGAGAAATTCTGGGGAGGTTTCTTAAACGAGTTCTTGGGAATTGTAAGGGTTCCTACCGCTCAAGTTCTCTCCTTCCTAACCACTGCCTTCTTAAGGGTTCCGGGGCTCTCAAGGAAAAGGAAGTTAAGAGAAGCCACCTTAAAAGGCCTTGCCTTTGAGGGAGTCCTCTACGTTAGCTATCAGGGAGACTTAGGAGAAGATCCCCTCTTTTGGGGAAACAGGCTTATGGAGATGATAGATAACCTCTTCCCCGGGCTGGTTGCTCAGTTTGCAGCCCTACACAGGAATGACAGAAGGGCTCTTCCTGTTTTAGCTGCCTTGGTAAAGATTTATAGGGAGGCAAAGAGGGAGCTGGCCTTTTACCACTTCCTCTTGGAGGGAGGAGTTCCGAGAGACTTTCCCCACTTAGACCGGGATTTGGAGCTTGAGGAGTTCCTCAAAAGGCTCCACAAGGAGCTCTCAAAAAACATCTACAACGAAGAGAAACTGATTGACAAGTTCTACCCTGAATCAAAGAGAGAGAGAATCAAGGAGTGGGAGCTCAGAGTTAAAGACCTTGAAGAGCAGTGGAGAAAAGCCGGATTCTACCCCCTTTTTTCAAAGAGCCCCGATTCCACTTAGAGGAGTTTTAAAGGACAAATTTTGTCCATTTAATCTGATATCTTCAGATTTGAACCCGATTAGGAGGGGATTTTGGAAAAGATTTTGAACTTCAGGGGTAAGTACTTTTTCCTTTCAAACTTCTACCCCTGCAAGGTTGAGTATGAAGGTCTCGTTTACCCCAGTGTTGAGAATGCCTTTCAGGCTGCAAAGACGGCTCCCCACAGGAGAATGCCCTTTACGAGGGTCTTCCCGAAAGAGGCAAAGAAGATGGGAAGGAAGGTTCTCCTCTTGGGAGGGGTCGGCCACTGGGAGAGCAGGAAGGTAAAGGTAATGGAGGAGCTCGTAAGGAGGAAGTTTAATCAGAACCTCGATTTAAAGGAGAAGCTCCTTGAGACGGAAGATGCCCTCTTAATTGAGGGAAACAGGTGGGGAGATGAGTTCTGGGGGGTAAACCTCAGAAAGCCCGACCCTGACTCTCCGTGGGGTTATAAGGGAAAGAACATGCTGGGACAGATTCTCATGAAAATCAGACAAGAGTTAAGGGAGGAAATATGATAAGAGGCCGGCTTGAGGAAAAGAGATTCTTTGACGTAATCTACCCCGTTTCAGAAGATAGAGTAATCATTGAGGCTCCCCACGCTGGGGGCCCAAAAAGGGAGTACTACACCGGCTACATAGCCGTGGAGCTCTGCGGTAGGTACGGCTGGGGAGGAATTATCTCAAGAACTTCAAGATTAATTGTTGACTTTAACAGAGATGAAGAGTTTAGAGCAAAGTTCGGGAGCTATCAGAGAGAGGGAATAGAAGCCAGGAACGGAGCTCTTAAAAAGCTTGTTAACAGGCTTAATCGGGAGGGAAGCTCGCCCCTCCTCTATCTTACGCTTCACGGCGTAAGCGATGAAAACGCAAACAGTTGCGGCGGAGATTTCATCGTAGGAACAATCAACGGACAGCTGTGCCCGCCAGAGTTCAGAGACGGGTTCACTCAAAGGCTCAGCCAAGCCCTTAAAACCTGCGGAGCTCCCCACAGAGGAGTGAAAGAGGTCAGATATTCGGGAGACCCTTCGTTAATAGAAATAAAGAGACTCTTCGGTGAGAAGTTTTACTTGATTCAACTTGAGCTCTCAAAAGAGCTCAGAGAAAGGTTTACTGACGAGATTATCTCATCTTTATTCCTTGCAGTAAAAGGAACTTTAAGGGAGCTAAGATGAGAGAGCTTGTCTTTGTTTACGGAACCTTAAAGAGAGGCTTCTGGAACAACGCACTTTTAAAGAGGGCGAGGTTTATCGGTAAGGGTATTACTCTTGAGAAGTTTAAGCTCTATACTGTGGGCTTCCCTTACGCGGTACCTGACGAAGAGGGACTTCCCTTAAAGGGTGAGGTCTATGAGGTTGACGAGAAAACACTCCTTGAGCTTGACAACCTTGAGGGCTACCCGATTCACTACAAAAGAAAGAGAGTAAAGGTTAAATTAAATACGAGAAAGGAAGTTGAAGCCCTCATGTATTATAGGAAGGAGCCCAAGGGAACTCCCGTTCCACCTAAGGGCAAATTCTTCGTCTGGGAAGGGGAATGAATAGGGGTAAGCGGATAGACAGAATCTATATAAAAGTAATTCAACTTTTATTAGAGAAGCCCGAGCCACTTTCAACAAAGAAGATTTTAGAAGCCCTTGCAAGGGAGGGGATACTCAATAGGAGCGAGGGAGATAAGAAGAGCTTAATCAGAGCCCTTAACAGGCTTGAAGAGCTGGGCCTGATTATCTCGGAAGGGGGAAGGGGAAGGAGCGGTAAAAGGTGGGAGCTCACCCCCGAAACCGAGGAGATGTTCAGCCAGATTAACGACGAGGACGGAATAGGGCTACTCGTTCTCCTGGCCCTCCTTCCGGACGAGTACAGGGGGCTCCCGATTTTTAGTTCCGTGGAGAGAATTGCTCTGAGCATCTCAAAAAGGCTGGGAGAGAAGAGAGTAAAAGACCTAAAGGAAAGGTTTTTCTACCAAAAGCCCTACACAATGAGGTTCGCTCCCATTTTAGATAGCAAGATTGCAGAAATAGTCAAGGCAATAATTGAGGAACGTCCTGTAGAGGTAATAAGAAAAGACCTCCCAATAGACCGGCCCTTTAGGGAGAACCTTCCAGGAATGAGCAACCTGAGAAAAATCTACCCGATAAGCCTCTTCTACTACGATGGAAACTTCTACGTAGGGGCCATCAGAAGACACGGAAACGGGTGGAGGTACAGAACGTACCTACTGGGAAGTTTAAGTCTCTACGGAGTACTCTACGAAAGCTTCCCTCGTGATAGAGAGTTCGTAAAACTGGTTGAGAAGAAGAGAAAGACGGGAATGGACTTCCCCGAGCCCAAACCCTTCCTCTTTAAGGTGGTCCTTTCAGAAATAGGGGGAAGGGAGCTGAAGATAGAGGGAGCTTTAGCATTTACAACCCAGATAGAAGCAAAGAAAAGAAGCGACGGAACCTTTGAGGCCTTACTGGTTGGCTACGCAGAGCCCCGCTTCTGTAACGAGTTCCTCCAGAAAGACTTTATAGAAATAATATCTCTAACTGAGGAGGAGTTTGAGAGGATAGACCATGAGCTCATTAAAGAAATGTTTAAGAGAAGGGGAGTAAACCTTCCCCTACCGCCGAGAAGTTTTAAGCAAAATACTAAAAATTTTAGGAAATTCTTGAAGTATCTAAGGGCTCTAACAAGTAAAAAAGACAACGCAGTAAAATTAGCACTCAAAAACTTAAACTAAGGCATTTAACAGTTGAAATACTCTTACTCTTGAGGCAAGAGAAAAACCTCCCACCCTTTCACTTAACAGCAAGAGACTAAGCAGTATAGGTTTTGAAGATACTCTTCGAACTTTGAAATTCCTTTTTATCAAATTGGACAAAATATGTCCCATTTAGGGATTAACATAAAAGAACAACGAAAAATTAGAGGAGGAGAAAATGAAAGTAATTACTCCACCTAACGATCCGATCGTAAACTACTTCCAAAACGTGGATAGGGCCTGCAGAATTAAAAAGCCGGTGCCAGTTAGATTACCGACCGGCCTCGGAGTAATAGGAATATGCATAAACAGAGCTTATTCTGGGAGCTCTGTGGCTAGAGTCTGCAGGGGGATAGGAAATAACGCAGTTTACACAAGCGGAAACTTTAGAGAACAGTCTGTAAAGCAGATAATGTTTAACGAAGTAGCGAGGTTTTTAATTGACGTGTGCAACGGTTCAATTAAATCCAAGAGAGATTTTGATAACCGCCACAATGCCCTATGCACTAGCCTCGTTGGAAATTACCAATATACCAAGAGCGGAAAGAGAGGCAAAGGTCAAGTTACCTACGGAATTGCACAAAAACTGCTGAACATGGCTCTAAAATACCTGTTTGTTGAACACAACAATGGGATAGTTACCATTCCAAACAGCGCTTACGACTGGTTTCACTGTCCTATAGACGGGATAGTTCTTAAAAACCTATCCTTTATTTACAGTGGAACCCATCACTTCAGGGGAATAAGAAGAGTAAATGGCGCTTATACCTATAGCGGAAAAACCTGGTCAAAGATGGATAGAAGCTCTTACCTCAGTTTGAAAGACGAAATAGAGAGAGTAATAAACTCGGCTCCCAATGGCAAATTTACCCCTATTACTCCCCTCGAACTTGATTTTTTAATCCGGAATCCCAACGGCTCAAAAGAATTGAACCCTTTGATAGCAGGTAGACTCGGAATAAACAGAAACAACTCAATAAAAGTATTAAGAGGAATAGTAATAGTTTAAGTTTAGAGGCGCTTCCGCCCCTACCTTTTAGGGAGGGATATGAGTAAACAGAGTAGACTGAAAATAGAACTCCTTACTATCCTGGCAAGAAGTTTAAAAGATTTAAAAGAGATGAAAACTTATCAACTGTTAAAGGAGCTTTACAAGAGAGGAATCATAGACTCTCCAAATTCGCAAAAGAATCAAAAAGCCACTACAAGAGCCCTGAGTTGGCTTGAAGATGAAGAGTTAGTTAACTCAAAAGGAGGAGTAGGAAGAAGTGGTAAAAGGTGGAGAATAAGCAAACTGGGACTTTCAAAGTTTTATCACTTCAGTGAAGAACTAACTTTAGCACTATCTATTTTCTCTTTTATTCCTGACGAGTTTAGGATTTTGAAGAAATTAAACAAATTTATAAGGTGGATTAGTAATTTTATAAAAATTGCCATTCCAAATACCCCTATTTCTGAAAAAGAGATTACAAACAATTTTTACTATCAGAAACCCTACACTGCCGTTTACTGTCCCATAGAAGAGCGAATTTTAGAAAAAATAATAAAAGCGATAATAACTAAGAAAGGACTTAGAGTAAGAAGGAAGGAGCTCTACATAGAAGAGGACTACAAAGAGAGTCCAAAAATTCACGGCTGGAGAGAGGTTTTTCCGATAAGTCTCTTTTCTTATGAGGGTAACCTCTACGTGGGAGCTCTGAGAAAACACTAAGGGAGTTGGACCTACAGAAGTTACTTGTTAGGTAGCCTTGACCTCTACCCCTCAGAAGAGGAGCTCCCTCAACCCCAAGACAAAGAATTTAAAGAACTTGCAGAAGAGAAACTGAGAAGCGGAATAGATCACCCAGACCCTAAACCCTTTATTTTCAAAGTAGTTCTAACTAAAAGCAGTGGAAGGATTTTGGAATGTAGCTCAAAGGCTAGAGTTTTCCTGACCCAGATTGAGAGTCAGAAGAGGGAGGACGAAAACCACGAAATTACCCTCGTTGGCTACGCAGAACCGAGGTTTTGCACAGAGTTTATACAGAAAGACTTTGTAGAAATCACTCCGTTAACCGCCAAAGAGTTTAAAAAAGCTTTTTGAAGGGGAAAAGATTCCCCTACCCTTACCAAATTCAGACTATACAAAGAACCAGAATAACCTAAAGTTCTTCCTGAAATGCATGGAAAAGAGGATAAAAATACAGGAAAAGGCCCTTAATAGGGCCCTTGAATCTCTGTAACCTACGGCTTAGGCTTCCTTACCAGCTTCAGAATTAAGGCTTTCTGGGTGTGGAGGCGGTTTTCAGCCTGGTCCCAGACAACCGAACGCTCACCTTCTAAAACTTCCTCACTTACTTCCTCTCCCCTGTGGGCAGGCAGGCAGTGCATAAAGAGATAATCGGGCTTTGCGTGCTTTACAAGTTCAGAGTTAACTTGATAGGGCATAAAGACTTTTCTCCTCTCCTCAGCTTCTTCTTCCTGCCCCATACTTGCCCAGACATCGGTATAGACAACGTCTGCGTCTTTAACAGCCTCAACAGGATCATGAGTTACAACTATTTCAGCACCCGTTTCCTTAGCTATTTCCTTTGCCCTTTCTACGTAGAACGGTAGGGGCTCGTAGCCTTTAGGAGTTGCAGTGTAGAACTTCATACCCATATAGGCAGCACCGATAAGCCAAGAGTTACACATATTGTTCCCATCCCCAAGGTAGGCAACTTTAAGGCCTTCCAGTTTCCCTTTGTACTCCCAAATCGTAAAAAGGTCAGCAAGGACCTGGCAGGGATGTTCCTCATCGGTTAAAGCGTTTATAACCGGAACTGTTGAGTAACGCGCAAGCTCATTAACCCTTTCTTGGCCGAAAGTCCTAATCACTATCAGGTCAACGTAGCGGGAAAGAACCCTTGCTGTATCCTTAATAGGCTCACCTCTACCAAGTTGCGAGCTCCTGTTATCCATATAAACCCCATGTCCACCAAGCTCGAAAACTCCCACTTCAAAAGAAACCCTGGTTCTCGTTGAGGGTTTTTCAAAAATGAGAGCAGCTTTAAACCCTTCAAGGGGCCTGTAGAGTTCTCCTCTTTTATTCTTCTCCTTCAAAAAGGCCGATAGAGAAATTATGTTTTCTATAAAGAGTCTATCTGCATCAAGCATAGAAATAAAATCTTTCATTCCAAATCCTCCCGATATTTAGTCAAATCCTTATGAAGGAGGGAAACCTTAACCTCAAGCTGTTCTACTTTAGTCTTGAGGTCCGAAACGGTGCTCATCTCCTTAACTATCTCTCTTTCCAGCTCCTCATTTCTCTCGTCAAGGTCCTTAACTAGAGAGTATAAATTTACTAAAAAGAGAAATAGAATCAAAATAGCAATAAGGTTCAGTACGAGTAATAGCTGAACCATTCTGTTACCCTCCCCTTTTCCACCTTATCCTTGAGGGTTTCTTCTTCAGATTCCTTAAGGTTCAGAACTTGAGTTTGACCCGATGGAAAAATTGTAAATAGGATAAGATATCCCTCTTTTCTCTTTAGATTCAAGACAAAATAGGTAAATCCTGAAGGAGTAAAACAGTAGCGACTGAAAAGTTCCTTGCTAACAACTTTCCCTGGAAGGACTAAAGTTTCTGGAGGGAAAGGAAGGTCTAAAGTTTCTTTGTCAACCGATACTTTGTTTTTTCTAAAGTCCACACAGATTTCCTTCCCCTTACCAAAGGAAAAAGAACTCTGTAGAAGGCTTTTAACTCTATTCTCAAACAAATCAGGAGAAGATAGGTTCTTTGAGTAGAAAACTGGGAATACTAAAGTAAGGACGACACTAACTATCGCCAAAACTATAACCAGCTCAAGTAAAGTAAAAGCCCTCATCAGGTATCAATCTCCACCCTACTTGAGGTAACTACAACTTTACCCTCTATGCAGAACTCCTTAGCCGGGCACTGATTTAGCTTCGGCCTTTCATCGTTTTTCCTGTAATGGCAACCGTACTTACTCAAAAGCCAAAGGGGCCTAAACATCTCTATAGGAGCAATTCCTGTCCCCCTAAGGGCTTGTTCCCAGAGCTCTATAACTCTCTTCCTTACAGTTTCATTAATTCCCTTTGAAGTATACTTCCCAGTTATACAACCCGTCGTAAACGTGGCTCTAGCAACGTGAACATCAACAGGGATTGGTAACTTTTCAACGTTTTTAAAGGGAATATTCAATTTATCTCTTAAACTCCTTATCCAGTGGGGAAACAATTTTATTCCCGAAATACTCGGAAACTCTTCCTTTCTATTGGTCTGGAAATCCTTAAACATCTTATCAACATCGTAATCGTACTCGGCAAAGAGCTCTTTCAAATTCCCTCTGTACTTCTCCGAAAGAGTCTTAGATATTGAGTGCCAGATTTCAACGTCTCTAACTTTCTTCTTAGCTAATCTGTACTTTTGAAGGGCCTTTGATAGTTCCTCTTTTCCCTTACGAACAACCTCGTTCGGGTTAAAAACCCACTTTATCTCTTCATCCCTGAAAGTGGCAATGGAACTCTTCCACAACTCATCAGCATTTCTCATATAGTCTAAAGCTGTTGTGAGAGTTACAAGTAATAAAATTTCCTCATCTTTCAGCCCATCTATAATTTCCCTCACTGCATCATCGGGAAGTTCCCTATGACCAAAAATTCCTTCTTTTTTATAGATCTCTCTTAAATGGTAAGCAAGAGTCCTTCCCCTATCGGGATGAAGTTTAAGCTTAACCTTCATTAAAAACTCCATTATAATTACGTTCTGGTGTATTATAATACCTTTAAATTTTCTTACTTCCTTACAAACGGAGGAAAGTTGGGACTTTTTGACCTCTTCAAGAAAAAGTCCGAAGAAGAGCTATTTCAGGAAGCTGTTTCTAACCAAGATTACATGGAGATAGCCAAACTAGGAGAAAAGCTACTACAAAAGTATCCGGATAACCTATCCATTCTCAATCCTTACGTAGATGCTTTAGTTAAATTAGGAAAAAAGGAAAAAGCCGTTCAAATTTTAGCTGACTTTGGTGAAAAAAAAATAAGAGAGGAGTATTACGACATAGCAATTCCAGTCCTTAAAAAGGCCTTGAAAATTGATCCCCTAAACTTAAAGGTTATAAAATTACTGGCAACCGCATATAAAAAGAAAGAACTTTATTACGATGCATTTAAGACCTTTATAGAAAGCTTAAAAAAATATAAAGAAGCAAACTTAAGCACTGAAATAATAAAGGAGTATTTAGAAGAATTTATACAGGAACAATTTCATCCTCTATTTTACGAAAAGTATGCAGACCTCCTTTTAGAAGAAGGAAACAAAGAAAAAGCATTAGTAAACTACGTTCTTGCAGCTAACATGTATATAAACCTTAAAAATTATAAGTCTGCACTCCGATCCCTTTTAAAAGCACAAAAAATTAAAAGAAATGAAAATCTTGATAAACAACTTATTGAAGTTTTAGCTCACCTTATCGGTACTGAACCTCAAATAACAGACCTTTTGATTACTCTCCTAACTAACTACAAGGAAAATGTTAATTTCATTAAATATGTAATTGATACATTCAGAGAAGTTGGAAAACTTGAGATCTTAAAGAGTATAGCTGAAAACATTAAAGTACCTAAGTTAAAATATGCCTTACTTGCGCTCATAAACTTTGAACTTGGGGAAATTGAAGAAGCTCAAGATTACCTCAACAAACTGCGTTTGATTGATAGAAATATGTACGAACAAGCATTAATACTTATAAAAACGAAACACGAAACTTCTATACCAGAACTTCCATTAACTTCCAAAGAAGAGGAAATACCTGAAGCTGAGGAAATCCTTGAAGTACTTGACCAGGTCCTTGACCTTAATAAGGTAGTAACTGAATACATTAATAAAGTTGATACTGAAGAGAAGTCAGAAAAAATAGCAAAAGAAGTTAATGCTCTAAAAGAACTAGAAAAGGATGGAAAGCGGTCTATCTCCTCTGCTGAAGCTCTCTTTGGATTAGGAAATTACGATGAGGCCATAAAAATAGCAGAAAAAGCACTTAACACTGAGGAGGCCTTTAAAGCCGCAACAATAATAGCAGAATCTTACAGAAAGAAAGGTGAAGAGAAAAAAGCACTATCTTTCCTCTTTGACCAAATTAAAAATCCCAAACTATCAGAAGAAGAAAAGGCAAAACTTAAAGCCCTAATAGGGAAAATCCATGAAAAACTGGGAGATAGAGAGAGGGCGCTAGTATGGTACAGAGAAGCAAATAAAATCCTGAGTGATAAAGATTTAGAGGAGAAAATAGAGAAACTTCAAAGTAATGAACAGGTTTAAAGCTCTGTACATCCACACTCCTTTCTGCAGAAGGAAGTGCCTTTACTGCGATTTTTACTCTGAATCTAAAGTCTTAAATGAAAAAGATCTAAAGAAGCTGGTATTATCTGAACTATCCCTCCTTAATCCTAACCTTTCCCAATTTCCAACAGTTTACTTTGGAGGAGGAACTCCCTCTTTACTAACCCCCGACTTCTTTGAGGCCATCTTATCAAAGGTTGGCCAGTTCTCAGAAGTTACGGTTGAGTTTAACCCTGAAGACGTTACATCAGAAAAGTTAAAGGCCCTAAAGGAGATAGGAGTAAACAGGATTAGCTTAGGAATTCAGAGTTTATCAAGTAAAGTTCTGAGGAAGCTCGGAAGAACTCAAAGTCCAGAGGACAACCTCAAAGCCTTAGAAAGTGTACTTTCAGTATTTTCAAACGTATCTGTTGACCTTATTTACGGGGCTCCAGGTCAAAAAGCAGATGAAATCTTAGAGGAAGTAGACAAAATAACTGAATACCCGATAAAACACTTATCCCTATACGCTCTTACTGTTTACGAGGAAACCCCTCTCTCTCAGCTGGTTAAGGAGAAAAAGTTGGAACTTCCACATGAAGAGGAAGTTAGAAAGTCTTACTATGAAGCTGTAGAGATACTAAAAGAGAAAGGGTTTACACACTACGAAATATCAAACTTCGCCGTAAAAGGCTTTGAAAGCAAGCACAACTTAATTTACTGGAAACTGGAGAACTACTTAGGACTTGGACCCTCAGCAGCTTCCTTTAAAGGCGGTCTCTTCTGGAGGAACTACTCAAACTACAGTAAATATAAAGAGTCCCTTGAAAGGGGAAAGTTACCCATTGAAGAGAGAGAAGAGTTTAAAGGTAAGGAACTGATTGAGCTTAAAATAACGATGGGCCTACGCTTAACAGAAGGGATAGAGAGAAAACTTATTCCTGAAAGAGCCTTAGAGAGTGAGAGAGTAAGGAGGTTAATTGAAGAGGGCTATTTAGAGGTGTCAGAAGGAAGGGTCCGGTTAGGGAAGAAGGGACTCTTCATCTCTAACGCCGTAATAGGGGAACTCCTATCCGCTCTTTAACTCAAGTAGAATAGTATAAACCTAAAACGGAGAGATTCCCATGGATGAAAGAAAGAAGAGAAAAGCCCAAAGGAAATTTGAGGATCAGATAAAGAAAGTAAAATCAGAAGACGTTGAAAAAGTGTTAAAGAAGAGAGAGGAGATAGAGGAAAAGTTAAAAGGTCAGTTAAGGAAGTTTATCTATGAAATAAAACTCTTATTTGAACTCCTATCTGACTTTAAAGGTGGAAAGTACAGAGAAGTCCCTTGGCATACCATAGCAGCAACTATTGCTGCTCTTTTATACGTATTAAATCCCTTAGACGTTATACCTGACTTTATATCCGTAGTAGGCCAGATTGACGATGCTTTCGTCTTAGGTCTTTGTCTAACGTTAATTGAAAAGGACCTAAACAAGTATAAGGTATGGAGGGAAGAACGAAAGGAAGAGAAAACTAGTTAACAAGAGAAGAGTAAAACTCCATTCTCTTTTCAAGAAAATTTTTTAATGCCTTTTTAAAGTGACTAAACCTCCTTATGTTCTCTTTAGGGTTATAAGTTAAACCTTCATAAAGTTCCTTTAACTTCCTTTCTTTAGCAATCTCTATATCTTCCAAAGAAGGAGGATAAACAGCCTTCAACTCGTCAAGTATTATCCAGCTTGCGAAACGGTAGCTGCTAAAGGCTACAAGCCAAACTGTTACCTTCTGGTTATCCCACTCAATATGAAACTGCGTAGGGTAGAGAAAAACCGAGTGTTCTCTTTTGAGGTTGGCCATGTAATCGGCCGGAAGCTCCACCTTCATAATAAAGGGTTCTTCAGAGAATGAGAAGAACTTATCCTTATACCTCTTCCAGTAGTAGAGGGGATACTCTCTCCCCAAACCGTAAA
Organism: Thermovibrio guaymasensis; assembly: GCF_003633715.1. Lineage (NCBI taxonomy): Bacteria > Pseudomonadati > Aquificota > Aquificia > Desulfurobacteriales > Desulfurobacteriaceae > Thermovibrio > Thermovibrio guaymasensis. The sequence goes on along the minus strand of NZ_RBIE01000004.1, from coordinate 26,233 downwards.
CCCTCATCTTTACGATGTGGAGGTGCCTATACTTCCTTTCCTGAGGAAGGTAGGAAGAGAGGTAGAAAATCCCATTGTAGTTAAAGACTTTTATCGGGTAAACAGTAAACTGATTCCCTTCATAGTTAATAAAGAGCTCCCTCCTTTCAACAATTCCCCTAAAGATCATCTTTAGAGTTTCTGGAGCAATGTTTGTAAACCTCTCTACTGGAACAGGTAGATAATCAAACGATTCCATAGCAACTTCTTTCTTCTCCCTATCAAGCAGCTTTCCCAATCTATTAACTGCCCGCAATCCGGGCTCTAAAACCTCTAAATTCCTATATTTCCTTGGAACAAAAGAGATTAAAGTAAAGAGGGAGAGGAGTTCTTCTTCGGAAAGAGAAACTAAGTAAGGAACGGCCTTAACTTTGAGCCGCCACATCTGGGGCTTTCTTCCCTTAACGTTATCAAACCTTGACTCAACGTAGCCCGCCTGAAGGAGATCTGAGAGAGTTCTGTTCAACTTCTTCCTATCGGCCGAAGGATTGGTTCCGGAAAGAACCCCTCTTAAGGTTAACTTATCCTGAATTTCTGTGGTTGAAATAAAGGAGCTCCCGTTTTCTGAAAGGTACTTAAGAACCTCAATAGCTAGATATAACCTCTTTTCCAAATACTTTGGCAAAACCCTCCCCTTTGGTCTATTTTAAGGCTGCACGATTATACAGAAAGGGGAGTTTAATGGAAAGGACAAGGTTTCAGAAAGCCCTTGAGATAGTTGCATCTATCGTTGGAGTAGTGGCCCTCTTCATAACGGCAATTGGCTTCCCCCAGGTAGGTTTCGTTGTAGCCCTGTTTGCCTCAATGTTGTATGCCGTCTACGGCTACCTTACAAAACAGTACGGAATAATGGTGAGCTCTCTAATCTACGGAACTGTTGAAGTGATAGGTATAATAAGGTGGGTTTTTATGGGAAAAGGCCATGGAGCATAGAGAAAGACCGAAAATTCTCCTATCAAACGACGATGGAATTCGCTCTGAAGGTCTAAAGGCCCTCTATGAGGCACTTTCAGAGTTTGCAGATGTTGTTGTCGTTGCACCAGACAGGGAAAGGAGCGCAGTAGGTAGGGCATTAACCCTCCACAGACCTTTAAGGTGCGAGCAAGTTGCAGAGAACTGGTTTGCAGTTGACGGGACCCCAACCAGCTGCGTCTACATCGGAATCCACGCAATCATGAAGGGGAAAAAACCAGATATGGTAATTGGAGGGATAAACAGAGGACCTAACCTCGGGGAGGACATCACCTATTCAGGAACAGTCTCAATCGCAATGGAAGGAGCCCTCCTCGGAATACCAAGTATAGCTTTCTCCTTAGCAACTTTTAAAGACTTCCTCTGGAAAGACGCAGCCACGTGGGCAAAGAGAATAGCAGTGAGAGTTTACGAAAAAGGCCTACCTGAAGGGTGCTGCTTAAACGTTAACATACCGAACATTCCCTACAGAGAAGTTAGAGGAGTAAAGGTTACAAGGCAGGGGAAGAAGAACTACACCGAGAAAGTTGAGGCAAGGAAAGACCCTTGGGGAAGGGTTTACTACTGGATAGGTGGAGAGGAACCAGACTGGATTCCAGAGCCGGGAACGGATTACTGGGCAGTAAAGAACGGCTACGTTTCAGTTACACCTATCCACCTTGACCTAACAGACTACAGAGCCCTTGAAATCCTCAAAAGCTACGAGTGGTAAATGGTAGAACTCCTAACGGTTGCTTTCTGGAAAAGCTTAACCCTTAAATATGGAGTTTACGCCCTTGCCTTTAATGCCTTCATTGAGGCAATATTCTTCCCAATTCCCCCTGACGTCCTGTTAATAACCCTGTGTTCGGTTAACCCTGAAAGGAGCTTCTTTTACGCCCTAGTGACTACCATCTTCTCAACCCTCGGAGGAGTTGTAGGGTACTACCTGGGGTACTTAGGAGGTAAGCCACTTGCAAAGAAGTTCTTCGGTAAAGAGAAAGTAAACAGGGTCCACAGGCTCTACGAGTCCTACGAATCCCTTATTATCCTACTTGCAGGTTTTACTCCGCTACCCTATAAGGTATTTACAATAACCTCCGGAGTCCTCTTTGCCTCCCTGTGGAAGCTCATCGTCTTTTCCCTCCTTGGAAGAGGAATAAGGTTCTTTGCAGAAGCTTCCCTCTTTTACTTCTTCGGAACACAGATTTCCACTTCCATTACTAAAAACTTAAACCTAATATCCTTAGCATTTGGAATTCTCTTGGCGATAGCCTTCTTAATTTACAGAAGGTACAGGAAAGGAGTCCTACCTTGAGCAGAAGGAGTTTCTTTAAATTACTAGGAAAATCAATAGCACAGGCGGCAGCAGAGTTTACTTACGAGGCAACAAAACCAAACAGAGTTTACTTAAGGCCACCTGGAAGCGGAGAAGAGGATGAGTTTTTAAAGCTTTGTACAAAGTGTAAAACCTGTATCTCTGCTTGTCCTACCGGAGTTCTTGAAACGGTTAAGGAGATGCACCCAGTAGTTTTTGAAACTCCGGTGATGAACTTTGATAATAACTACTGCGAAAGGTGTTACTCCTGCATAGAGGCCTGCAAAAGCGGAGCTCTCAAAAAGGAAAACCTTGAGAAGTACAGAGTTTACGCAAAGTTAATTGTTCAAAGGTGCGTTGCCTACCAGGACGTCTTCTGCCAGAGCTGTTACTGGTCGTGTCCAAAAATTGATAAAGCCATAACGCTAAAGGACTTCGCTTACCCTGAATTTAACAGTCAAGAGTGTACAGGATGCGGAAGGTGTATTCACGCCTGTCCTACCAATCCTAAAGCTATTGAATTGGTAAAGGAGAAGAATGAAGATAAAGGTTCAGGAAGCTCTCAAGAGAGAGATTAAACCGGGAAGAGTTTTCATCTACGGTAGCGAAGAGTACTTAACGAGGCAGTTCCTTAAGAGGGTTCTTAATGGAGTAAAACACCAGCTCTTCTACCCGGACTCTTTAGAGGAGTTCATGGAATTTACAGGCTCTACCCTTTTTGACGGAGAAGTCGTTCCCGTCCTGCTTCACGCTGAGGAGCTCCCTTCAAAGCTTAGGAAAAAATCCCAAAAAGAGGCCTTCATCAAGAAACTAAAAAGCCTAAACTCCTTCATAGTTGCAGCCTTTGGAAAACTTGACTGGAAGAGTTTAAAAAGCGAGATATTTAAGGGAATCCTTGAACTATCAAACTTAGTAGTTGAATCTGAGCCCTACAGTGAAAAGCAGATTTACGGGTTAATAGCCAAGAAATTTAAAAGTGCAGGTAAGGAAATCACTCCAGAACTCATTAAATACATAGTTAAATTAGTAGGAACAGACTTAACTGAGCTAAAACACGAAACCGACAAACTGCTCCTCTACCCCGGCAAACTGACAAAGGAGGCTGTAGAGTCCCTCCTTTTCTCAAGTGGAAGGGTAGACCCATTTGAAGTTGTCTTCTCGTTGGTTGAGGGAAGGAGTAGGGAGTTCATTAAAAACGTCAATCACCTCCTAACGGAGGGTAGTGAACCCCTACAGATAGTAGGACTCCTTCAAAGTCAAGTAAGGAACATGATTGAAGTTGCATGTGGAAGGAGCGTTAGGCTACCAAAAGAGGTAATCGGAACGTATAAAAAGAGCGCTAAAAAGGTAGGGCTCTTAGAACTTCTAAAGATTTTGAAGGAGCTCCACGAAGCTGAGTTCTCAATAAAGATTGGGTTAAAAGGAGGAAGAGAAGCTCTAACTGAGCTTGCCTTTAAAAGAGAAGAAAGTAGAATAAATTTCTCTCAAAACCGCTAGGAGGTTACATGCAGACTATCCTCTACTTTGTAATAGCTCTAGGTATCCTAATTTTCGTCCACGAGCTCGGTCACTTCTTGGCAGCAAGGTTATTTGGAGTCAGAGTTGAAACATTCTCAATTGGATTTGGACCAAAACTGTTTAAGTTCAATTGTTGCCAGACTGAGTTTGCAGTAAGCCTCATTCCACTCGGTGGCTACGTAAAGATGGCAGGTGAGGACCCCGATAAACCTCCCAAGTCCCCTGACGAGTTCTACGCAAAACCTCCCTGGCAGAGGATAGTTATAGCTTTAGCAGGACCTATGATGAACCTCTTACTCGCAGTCCTTTTCTTTACCCTATCGTACAACCTTGGACGCTACGTTCCGTCCTACCAAGTTGAGAAAGTAAAAATAGGGGCAGTAGCTTCAACTCAGATACCCTTAAAGCCGGGAGACACGATAATTTCCGTTAACGGTGAAAAGGTTAAAAACTGGAAGGAGTTCAATCAAATAGTTGCCCTAAACCCAAACAGGGAAATTAAGGTAAAAGTTAAAAGGGATGAAAGAGTTGAGGAGTTAACGGTAAAAACTGGAATAGATGAGGAAAACGGAATAGGAACCCTAGACGTAGTTCCGGCGATAAAACCGAAAATCGGAAAGGTTATAGAGGGCTCTCCTGCCCAGAAAGCAGGCCTTAAGCCCGGGGATGTAATACTAAAGATCAACGGTCAGGATATAACCAGCTGGAGACAAGTTGTTGAGATAATTGGAAACAGCAAGGGAAAAGAGGTAGAACTTTTAGTACTGAGGGGTAAAAAGAAATTAAGGGTAAAGATAAAACCAAAGTTCAACGAGGAAGTTGGAAGGTATACGATAGGAATAGTTCCAAAGTTTGAGATGGTCTACATAAAGTATCCCCTACCGGAAGCCTTCAAAAAGGGTATAGAGGAGTTTAAAAACCAAACTGCACTCTTCTTCACTTTCCTTCTCAAGCTAATAACGGGTCAAGCCTCTATAAAGAGCCTCGGAGGACCAATTTTAATAGCCGAAGTAGCTGGAAAGGCGGCAAAAGCAGGGATATCAAACTTCATCTACTTCATGGGCTTTATAAGCTTACAGCTTGGCTACTTTAACCTACTGCCTTTACCGGTCCTTGACGGAGGGTTGATTTTAATGTTCTTAGTTGAAATGATGAGGAGGAGACCACTCTCTCCCTTCTTTAGAGAGAAGTTCCAGCAGGTAGGACTCTTCCTACTTGCCCTTTTAATGATTATAGTCTTCTACAACGACATTATGAGGGTAATCAGGTAGTGAAGAAGGAAAGGCTTGACAAACTCCTAGTTGAAAAGGGACTAGTAAAGAGCAGAGAAAGGGCTAAAGCCTTAATAATGGCAGGTAAGGTCTTGGTTGACGGTAAAGTTATAGATAAAGCAGGAACTTCCGTTCCTGTTGACTCAAAGATTGAGTTAAAAGGGGAGGACATCCCTTACGTATCAAGGGGCGGTTTGAAGCTTGAAACCGCCATTAAGGAGTTCGGCCTTAAAGTTGATGGATTTACCTGCCTTGACGTAGGAGCATCAACCGGAGGGTTTACAGATTGTCTCTTAAAACACGGTGCTAAAAAGGTTTACGCAGTTGACGTTGGAAGGGGTCAGCTAGACTGGAAGTTAAGGAAAGACGAAAGGGTAGTGTCCATTGAAGGATTTAACGCAAGGTATTTAACAGAAAAGGAAGTTCCAGAGAAGGTTGACTTGGCAGTTATTGACGTTTCCTTCATATCACTTACGAAAATCCTACCGGTAGTAAAGAATTTCCTAAAGTCCCAAGCAAAAATAGTTGCACTCATTAAACCTCAGTTTGAGCTTACAAAGAGGGAAGTTGACAGGGGAAAGGGAGTTGTTAGAAACCCGGAACTCCACAGAAAAGCGATAGAGAAAATTCTTTCCTTTTCAAGGGGAATCGGACTTTACCCTGAAGACTTAACACTTTCAAAGCCAAGAGGTCCCAAGGGAAACAAGGAGTTCCTCGTTCTACTCTCCCAGAACAGAGATGACGATAAAGTAGATACAGAGAAAGTTAAAGAGGTTATCTCTCACGAATAGCTAACTTTCAATTAGAACTCCTTTTAACTCGTTCAGCTTATCCTTCAAATCCTCTGGAAAAGGTGTAAGGTTTCCCATCGGAACCCAAACAAGAGCATCAAGGTGAATTGGAGGAATGTTAACTTCTCTAGAAAGCTCCCTCCACTCCCTAACGGTAGGTATAACCTTCTTAAGCCTTGAATCAAGAGGTATCTCTATCTCCCAGAGGCCTTCCGGGTACTTTCCGAAAACGATTCTATATCCGTACATAAACATCTTTGCCGCAAAGACAACAGTCTTTGCCTCCTTTTTCTGCCCCATACACTTTGATAGATAATCAACAAGGAGTTTCAAGTCCTTCCCTAAGTCATCAACAGAAAACTCCTTAAAGAGTTCCTCTACACACCTTTTAGCCTTCTGAAACCTCTTGAGCTTTGCACTTAGAAACCGCCTATTGTAGACGGAAAGGAACTCCTGAAAATCGCCTATATCTTTCCCCTTCTTGAAAAACTCAGAGAAAGCTTCCCAGTACTCTTCACCTTTCATTTGAAGCTGATAGGAAAGAAGAGCATTTATAATTACAAGCTTTAAAAACCTCTCCGGATTTTTAACCTCCTCGTAAAGTTCCTTAAGAGCCCTAAACTGCCTGTCAATCTCTTCAACCTTTTCAACATCCTCTAAAGAAAACTTCTTAAGAACCTCTTTTAACTTCTCTTTCTTTCCTTCCAAAATCCTCCTTTAACCTCCCTACGTAGCCCCTTATTAGACCGACCTCTCTTTTTAGGAGTCTCTTAACTCCAAAGTAGGAAAGAACAGAGAAGACCGTACCTAGAAGAATCCCACCAACAAACATGGGAACTATTATTTCCTTTCCCGACTCAAGTATTGATGAGAAAGAGGAGAAGTTAACGTGGGGAAATCTTAAATCCCTCCCCAAAAGAAGACAACCTACGTAGTAATCAAGGATTAGAATCGGAATTGTCGTCCATGGATTAGTAACGTGGGTACCGATAGCAGCTGCTACCTTACTAACCCTGGTTATAGCTGCAATTGTAACAGCAATAAGAACCTGAAAACCGTTAACTGGAAGAAAGCCTATAAATACCCCTAAGGCAAGGCCCTTAGCGGTCTCGTCGGGCCTGTCTCTCATCTCTAAAAGCTTGTCAACGTAGAACTTGAAGGAGAAGAGCCTCTTTACTATGTTCTTCATAACATATTTAAGTTTATTGAATAAAAATAAGAAAATCAATAGAAAGTTCTCCTTGAAACTTCAAAGAAAGGGTGTTAAATTTGCCACTGCACTTTAAGGTAAGGAGGAGAGCTATGGCAAGGTGTGCAATATGTGGAAAGACAACTATTTTCGTAAACAAAGTCAGCCACTCCCACAGGGTTACAAGCAAAAAGCAGAAGGCAAACTTACAGAAAGTAAGGGCGATTGTAAACGGTGAGAAGAAGAGAATCTGGGTATGTACTAAGTGCCTAAAGGCCGGTAAGGTTCAAAAAGCTATATAGGGCCAGCTACAAACAGCTGGCCTTTAGGCCTTACTCAGAGTTTTTAAAATCCCTTTTATTTCAGCCTTTACGATCTCCGGTTTATCCACCGAAAGTTTTGGAGAGAAGAACCTGATAAAGCCGTGTTTATCAATAATTACTATTGAAGGAAGGGAGAGCTCTTTAACGTTTTTCCTAAACTGTTCAAAAATGTAACTATCTGCTGTTACCACCACTCTCTTCAGTGAAAGAAGCTTTTTAAACTTCCTTAAATATGCAAAGTCTGAGTCATTAACGTCAACTATAATAAAAACGTTTCCTTCTTTTCTACTAAGTTCTTCAAACTCTTTAGCAAGCTTTTCTGTACCAGGTGAAAAGAGTTCATCAACAAAGAGGATAACAACGTTCTTTCCTAGCAGTTCCTCCTTCTTTAACTTTCTATTAGAAGTGTGAATAACGAAAGAGGGAGCAAGGATTTTCCTAACTTCAACAGAATATGGTTTTAGTGGAGTTTTCTTCTTCTTTAAAACTTGGATATGAACTTCCTTTGGAGGAACTCTCCTCTCTTTCCTCTCTTTCGGTAAGAGAATGTACCAGTCGGCAAAGGCTGGAGAGGATATGAGAAAAACTAGAAAATAAACTATCAGACGGAAAGCCAACTTCTTAAAACCTCCTCAGGTTTCTTAGATCTCATCAAAGTTTCCCCAACAAGGAAAGCATCAACTCCAGCTTGCTTTAGCTTTTGAATATCCTCTTTTCCCTTTATTCCACTTTCAGAAACTGCAACTTTCTCTTCAGCTTTAATTATTGGCAAAAGCCTGAGAGTCGTAGAGAGGTTTACTTCAAAAGTCTTTAGGTTACGGTTATTAATACCTACTATTTCAGCCCCTGCCTTAAGGGCTCTCTCAACCTCCCCTTCATCGTGGGTTTCAACTAGGGGCTCCATTCCAAGCTCCCTACCGAGCTCTATAAAGTCCCTAAGCTGAGAATCTGAAAGGATTGAGACTATTAGGAGAAAGGAGGAAGCTCCTAGAACTTTGGCACCGTAAATCTGGAATGGATCAATGATAAAGTCTTTCCTCAAAACGGGAAGGTTAACCTCTTCAGCCACCTGTCTTAGGTAAAAGGGTGAACCTTTGAAAAATTCTCTATCGGTTAAAACCGATATCGCCTTTGCCCCTCCCCTCTCATAGGCCTTTGCAATACTTACAGGATCAAAGTCCTCCCTAATAACGCCCTTTGAAGGAGAAGCCTTCTTAACTTCAGCTATTACGTTAATACCTTCTCCAGAGATTGCCCTCTTAAAGTCGTGGGGAACCTTTAACCTTTCAGCCTCCTCCCTCAAAAGGGAAAGGTTAAATTCCCTCTTCTTCTCCTCAACCTCAGCTCTTTTATGCTCAACTATCCTATTAAGGATGTTCAACTCCTTTCCTCCTTCCTTTTCCTTGCTTTTTCCCTTATAACTTCCGCCTTTCCAGGGTAGTTAACCTGCCTTGAGCGGGCAACTGCTAGAGTACTCTCAGGAACGTCAAAAGTTATCACCGAACCGGCAGCAGTTATTGAATTATCACAAACTTTGACCGGAGCAATAAAGAGGGTGTTACTCCCAACGAAGACGTTGTTCCCTATATCTGTAAACCACTTATTGAAACCGTCGTAGTTACAGGTAATTGTACCAGCACCGATATTTGTGTTTTTACCAACTCTACAGTCCCCCAAGTAGGAAAGATGGTTTGCCTTTGCTCCCTCTTCAAGGAGGGCGTTCTTAGTCTCAACGAAAGTCCCTACTTTCGCTCCACTCTTTAGAACTGTCCCCGGCCTCAGTTTTGCAAAAGGTCCAACGGAAGAACTTTCCTCTAACCTCGCCCCCCTAATCCAGCAGTGGCTCTCAACTCTAACTCCGTCAGAGATTGTAGAATCGGCTATATCGCAGTAAGGACCTATATAACACCCCTGACCTATCCTCGTTTTCCCCCTCAAGTATAGAGGTCCAAAGAGTTCAGAATCCCTACCGACTTCAACCTCAGGCTCAACGTAAACGGTTTGAGGCTGGTGAACGGTTACTCCTGAAAGCTGGAGCTCCTTAACAATTCTATCCCTCAAAATCCCTTCAACTACCAAAAGTTCGTACCTGTTATTGACCCCCCTAAGAGAGTCAAAATCCCTACCCTTTACAGCAGTAACTTTATAATCCTTCCTTTTAAAAACTTTTAAAAGGTCTGGAAGGTAGTACTCACCCTGAGCGTTATCGTTGGAGAGCTCCGAAAGTGAAGAGATCAACTTTTCACAGTCAAAAGAGTAAACTCCGGAATTAACCTCTTTTATTTCTTTTTCCTTCTCGCTTGCATCCTTCTCCTCAACTATGTAGAGGACTTCATCTCCATCCCTTATAACTCTACCGTAACCTGTAGGGTCCTGAGCCTGTGCAGTTAGAACTACCATATCACCTTCAGTTTCAGCAATCGCCCTCACATCCTCAGGCCTTATAAGTGGAGAATCTCCATTTAGGACAACAACCTTTCCTTTATAACCTCTAAGAAGACCTTCAGCACACATAACTGCATGGCCAGTTCCAAGTTGCTCTTCCTGATAAACTACTTTAACGTCTGGAAACTCCTCTTTTAAGAAGTCCTCAACAAGCTTCCTCTTATGTCCAACAACAACAATTACGTCCTCAGCTCCAGCCTCCTTAGCAGCCTTTATAACGTACCAGAGCATAGGCTTACCGAGAACCCTATGGAGAACCTTTGGAAGATCTGACTTAAATCTAGTTCCCTTTCCAGCTGCAAGGACAACTACCTTAAAGCCCAAAGCTACCTCCTCTATAGCCTCTTAAAGACTGCAAGTGGATCAGACAAGTACTTCTTTAAAATCTCCCTGTGGTCAAAAACGAGACTGTCAAAGGGAATTTCTTCGTAGCTGAAAACTTTAGCAACCTTTGCATCATCTTTCCCTTTAGGATTTCCCCTTGCAACGCACTCAAAGACGACAGAAACCGTATGGAACCTAGGGTCCCTATCTGGCTTTGAAAAGACCCTAAACTGCCTTAAAACAACAACGTCAAGGCTTGTCTCTTCCTTCATTTCCCTAATAACCGCCCTCTCTACACTCTCCCCCACCTCAACAAATCCCCCAGGAATTGCAAGGCCGACGGGAGAGTACTTCCTCTCAATGAGAACTATTCCAAGCCAATTTCCAAATTCATCCTGTAGGTTAATTATTCCGTCAACGGCCAGGTAAGGAGTCTTAGGTTCAAAGGCCATTACTCTCCTCCAAACTCACCGGTTAAAACCTTCTCAATTAAGGCCTTCTTCTTCCTCTCTTCACACTCTTTCCTTAAATCAAACCCTCTTCCCTTTGCACTAACTAAAACCGCACTAACGCTACCAATTGCAACCTCAGCAACTGCCTTTACAGGAATGTGCCTCTCATCTGCAGTAAACCAGAAAACAACCTTTCCCTTCCTCTTAAAAGCCCCTTCAGGAGAGAGGTTATTGGAAGGAATAACCCTGTAAGCTTCTAATTTTCCAAAGAGGGTATCAATTTTTTCCCTCTTAACAACTTTAAATCTAACGTTCTGAAACTTTCCACCTGCAAAGAGGGGAAAAACAGTTTCCTCACCAACTTTAAAAATGCCGTAGCGCCTAAAGTAGTAAACGGCGCTGACTATATCCTCAAAAGGAACCGTAGGAATCTTTACGTACTTTATCTGAACTTTCTTCTTTTTAGGGTTGATCTTTTCGTACTTAACAATTCTCCTTTTAAGGTCGTAGGTGTACACCTTTATCCTTTGGTAATCCCCTTCGTGCTGGTAAAGATAAGTCTTTAAGGGAGTACTTAACTCTTCACTCCAAACTGAGTAACCTTCATCTGAAATCTTCCTAAACCACGAGGCCACTCCTGCAGTTGAAGCCCTTCCCCAAAACTTTAACTTTCCACCGTCAATCCTCTTAACCTTTGAAACGCTGTCTGCAACGTGGAAAATAGTCCAGTACAGCCTAAACTTTAGCTCCTCACCGTCAAAGTCATAGCTTGAGGGCTTCTTTGAAACCCTATAAACAGGCTCAAAAGTTTCAGGGTAACCCTTAGTAGATAAACATAGCGTCACCAAAACTGTAAAAGCGATAACCTTCTTTAATAGCTTCCCTATAAGCATTCAGCACCTTCTCCTTTCCGGCAAATGCACAGACGAGCATCAGCAACGTTGAACGGGGCAAGTGAAAGTTGGTTATAAGGGCGTCAATAACCTTAAACCTATATCCGGGATAAATGAACAAATTTGTAATCCCTTCACCGCTTTTAACAGTTCCCCCTTCACTTGCCACGCTCTCAAGGGTTCTAACTACAGTAGTTCCAACCGCTATAACTCTCCTCCCCTCCTCTTTGGCCCTGTTAATTTCCTCTGCCGTCTCTTCAGGAACTGTATAGGTCTCATAGTCCATCTTATGCTCTTCTACCCTTTCAACTTTAACCGGCTTAAAGGTTCCAGGACCTACGTGGAGAGTAACGGTTTTTATTATAACTCCCCTCTCCTCAAGTTCTTTTAGAAGTTCCGGGGTAAAGTGCAATCCTGCAGTTGGAGCTGCTACTGAACCCTCCTCCTTCGCAAATACAGTCTGGTACTTTTCCCTATCCTCAGGCCTCTCCTCCCTCTCAACGTAAGGAGGAAGGGGAACATGACCAATACGGGAAAGAATTTCCATAAAGTCCATACTCTCCGGATAGGAGAACCTTAAAAGCCTCCTCCCTTCGCCTAAGTAACCAACAACCTCTGCAGTTAGCTCAGGGGAGAAAATTACTTTCCTTCCGGGTCTTAACTTCCTTGCAGGCTTGGACATAACCTCCCAAACTGAAGGCTCAACTTGCCTAATGAGGAGGATCTCTACTTTCCCGCCCGTTGGGAGCTCCCCGTAGAGCCTAGCTGGTATAACTTTAGTGTTGTTCAAAACGAGAACGTCTCCTTCCTTCAGGTACCCCTTTATATCCCTAAAGATCCTGTGCTCAATTTCCCCGGTCCTCCTGTTTAAGACCATCAACCTTGAGCTATCCCTTGGTTCAGCCGGGAACTTTGCTATGAGCTCCTTAGGTAGAGTGTAGTCAAACTCACTAACTTTCATCCTAACCCCATCTCAAAGAGTTGGTGATAAATTTAACCTGCAAAACGGAGAGTGCGAGGATAGAGATGGTAAGCCTTGAAAAGGCAAAAGAGCTTGACAAAGAAGGTTTTAACTTAATTCCCCTATTTAAAACCCTCTTTGCAGACACAGAAACTCCCCTTTCGGCCTTTATAAAGCTGAGGGAACTTGGGGCAAACATGCTCTTAGAGAGTGTTGAAGGGGGAGAGAAGTGGGGAAGGTTCTCAATAATAGGACTAGGAAGGCTCGTCAGCGTAAAGTCTAAAGAGAGGTTTGTTGAAGTAAATAGGCTTGGAAGGGTTGAAGTAAAGGAGTTCAAGGAAAATCCCCTTGAGGTTCTAAGGGAAGTTTTTAACGAATTTAAACCTTACCGCCTTCCTGAACTTCCAAAGGTTTGGGGAGGTTTTTTCGGATATTTAGCCTACGATGCAGTTAAGTTCTTTGAGCCAAGGGTTAACGTTAACCCAAACAAAGAGGATTCCTACCTGTACGATATGTTCTTCTCACTTCCTGAAGCCCTCGTTGTATTTGATAACGTTAAAAATACAATTAACGTAATAACCTTCGTTCTGACCAGAAAGGGCGAACTTGAGAACGAGTACAGAAGGGGCATTGAGAAGCTCCAATCAATAGAAAGGGCTCTAAGGGAAGGAAAGTTAAACGTTGAAACTCCTCCTGTAAAGAGCTCCTCCCACTGGAAAGTTAACTTCTCAGACAAGGAGTTTATGGAAGCAGTTGAGAAGGCAAAGGAGTACATAAAGGCTGGAGATATTATTCAGGTTGTTCTCTCCAGACGCTTTGAAAAACCCTTCTACGCAGAGCCCCTAACCTTATACAGGGCAATAAGGCATGTTAACCCCTCACCTTACATGTACTACCTTGACTACGGAGACTTCCAGATAGTAGGAGCTTCACCTGAAGTCTTGGTTAGAGTTGAAAACGGCAAGATTGAGACGAGGCCTATAGCCGGAACGAGGAGGAGGGGAAGGACTCCCGAGGAAGACCTTGCCCTTGAAAAAGAGCTCTTAGCCGACGAAAAGGAGAGGGCGGAACACATAATGCTCGTTGACCTTGCAAGGAACGACGTGGGAAGGGTTGCGAAAGTAGGAACTGTAAAAGTAAACGAACTTATGGTTATAGAGCGCTACTCCCACGTAATGCACATAGTCTCAAACGTAATGGGAGAGCTCCGTGAGGATAAGGACGCCTTTGACGTACTTAAGGCCTGCTTCCCTGCTGGAACGGTTTCCGGAGCTCCAAAGGTAAGGGCGATGGAGATAATTGACGAGATGGAGCCATCTGAAAGGGGAGTTTACGCCGGAGCTGTAGGGTACTTCTCCTTTGACGGGAACATGGATACGGCAATAGCCATAAGAACGGCAATCGTTAGGAGGAACAAGGTTTACGTTCAGGCTGGAGCAGGAATTGTTGCAGATTCTCTTCCCGAGCTTGAGGCAAAAGAGACGCTAAATAAGGCTAGAGCTCTATTTAAAGCAGTTGAACTGGCTGAGAGGGGGCTAAGTTGAAGCTCTTTGACCTTGAAGCTGAATACTCCGTACTCGGAAGTATGATAGTTCAACCCTCATTCGTATTTAGGGGAGTTGAGTTACTTAAACCTGAGGAGTTCTTTAAACAGGAGCACAGAGTACTCTTTCGCTTCATAAGGGACCTTGTAGCCGAAGGGTATACAGAATCTCAGCTAAACGAAATCTCATTCCTTGACGAGCTTGAAAAGAGGAACCTAATTGATAAAGTGGGAGGAGAAGAACACGTCTCGCTCCTCGTTGAGTACGCCCTTGAAAACTACGAGAAGTTTGAGTCTGCCTGCAAAATCGTAAAGGACAAAGCCCTCCTGAGACAAATTGTTGAAATAGGAAAGTTCATAAACGAGAAGGTAGAGGAAACTCCAGACCCCGACCTCCTCCTTGACAGCCTTGAAAAGCAGATATTTTCCCTTTCAGAGGAGAGGATAACAAACACTCTCGTTCACGTTGGCGAAGTTATTCCAGAGATAATCAAAAAAATAGAGGAGACTGCAAAGAGGGAAGAGGCAATAACGGGCCTACCGTCTGGATTTTACGAAATAGACAGGATGACCTCCGGCCTTCAACCCTCAGACTTAATAATCCTTGCAGCAAGGCCTTCAATGGGTAAAACCGCCTTCTCCCTCTCAATAGCATACAACGTAGGCTTAAAGGAGGGAAAAACTGTTGCCTTCTTCTCCCTTGAAATGTCAAAGGAGCAGCTGATAACCAGGCTAATAGCCCAGGACTCAGGAATTCCCCTCCACAAAATTAGGGACGGTTACTTAAGGCCCGATGAGCTTAAGAGGGTAGTTGAAGCGGCAAGCAGAATAGAGCAGGCCTCTATCTACATTGACGATACCCCAGGCATCTCAATCCTTGAAATGAGGGCAAAGGCAAGGAGGTTAAAGTCGGAAAAGGGGCTTGACTTAATCATAGTAGACTACCTACAGCTTATGAGGGGAATTAGGAGGACTGAGAGCAGGCAGCAGGAAGTCTCCGAAATTTCCCGCTCCTTAAAGGCCTTAGCAAAAGAGCTTAACGTTCCAGTAATAGCCCTCTCTCAGCTTTCAAGGCAGGTTGAACACAGGGCAGACAAAAGGCCTCAACTCTCAGACCTTAGAGAAAGCGGAAGCATAGAGCAAGATGCAGACATTGTTATGTTCATCCACAGACCTGAGGTTTATAAGAAGAACCCTGAACCGGAAGAGGAGGGAATAGCCGAAATCATAATAGCAAAACAGAGAAACGGCCCTACCGGAACGGTTAAGTTGGCCTTTATAAAGGAGCTAACGAGGTTTGAAAACGTTGAAGAGACAGAAAGTTCTGAAGTTCAATCGGAAAAGGAGGAAAGGGAGCTCCCAACCCCACAGCCTGAGGAAGAGGAGGCTTTTACATTTGACGACGAAGAGGACTACAACTTTGACTTCTAGTACTCCCTCTCAACTATGAAACGGGCTATTCCTTCTAGAGGCTCCCTTTTATCCTTCGGAAAGACCTTCAGGAACTCAACTGCCCTTTCAACCTCCTCCCTAGCCCTCTTCTTAGCCCCGTCAACTCCAAAGAACTTAACGAAAGTTGTTTTACCCTTTTCAACATCAGAACCGACGTTCTTTCCAATCATTTCCTGATCGCCGACTACGTCTAAAACGTCATCTACTATCTGAAAGGCTAGACCGATTGAATCCCCATAGTTCCTAAGTGCCCCAATCTCCTCTTCACTCCCCCCTCCCGTTATTCCGCCAACAACGACAGAAGCAGTTATTAACCTTCCCGTCTTATGTCTGTGGATAAAGAGGAGCTCCTCCAGAGAAACGTCATCCCTACCTTCAGCGTCAAGGTCACACTGTTGACCGAGAACCATTCCAAGCATTCCAGAGGCCCTTCCTAATTCAGAGATAACCTTAATCTTCCTTTCACAGTCAAAGTTCCAATCTGCAAGAACTTCAAAAGCCCTATTCAAGAGAGCATCACCTGCAAGGACGGCCGTAGCTTGACCGAACTTAACCCAAGTTGTTGGATGTCCCCTTCTGAGAGTATCGTCGTCCATCTCCGGCAGGTCATCGTGAACCAGTGAGTAGGTGTGAATCATCTCTATGGCACAGGCTGGAGTTATAGCATCTTCAACCTTCCCTCCAACAACTTCACATCCAGCCAAACAAAGAATTGGCCTTAGCCTCTTTCCTCCAACGGTTAAGGAGTACTTTACAGCCTGATAAAGCTTTTTCCCGTAAGGAGGTTCAGGAGGTAAGTACTTTAGTATCTCCCTATCTATTAACTCCTTCCTCTCCTTTAAATACTTTTTAAGCTCCAAAGTACCCTCCTAGAAAAACTTCTTCTCCTGACCTTTTAAGAGCCTCCCGATGTTTGAGTGGTGTTTAAGGACTATCAAAAGGGCCCCTAATGTAACAAATATAAAAGAAAGAGGAGAAGGTTTTTCAAAGAACTTATATAAAAGGGGATAAGAAAGGGCAGCAGTTATTGAAGAGAGGGAGACGTAACGGGTTAAGATTAAAACTGTGAAAAATATGAAAAATGAGACCAGAGTTGTTAGCGGAGAAATTAACAAAAAGGCACCAAGGGCAGTTGCAACTCCCTTCCCTCCCTTAAAGCCAAGCCACGGAGAGAAGCAGTGGCCTGCAATTGCTGAAATCCCGGCAAGGACCTGATACTCAACCGGCAACCCTAATAACTTACTTATTAAAACGGCCAGAGCTCCCTTTAGGGAATCAAGGAAGAGGACGAGCAAACCGTACTTCTTTCCTAGGATCCTTGAAACGTTCGTAGCTCCTATATTACCGCTTCCATGTTCTCTAACGTCAATCCCCTTTATCTTACCTATCAGATAGCCAAAGGGAATAGAACCGAAGAGGAAAGAAAGGATAAAGACGAGAAAAAGGGCAAAAGGCTCCATACTACTGCTCCTTCAGTCCTGTATAGAATTTAAAGAAGTATAAGATTCCTGTATAAACGGCAACAAAAGCTGAAGCTACGAGGAAAAACTCCCCCCAGGGCTTAACCCCGAGGAGTATAAGTGAAATTGAAAGCATTATTAAAACTGTCTTAATTTTTCCTCCGGTAGAAGCCGGTATAACAATTCCTCTGCTTGCAGCAATTGCCCTTATACCTGTTACAGCCTCTTCTCTTCCGACTATAGCGATAACGGAGAAAGGGTCACAGAGCTTAACATAGGTCAGTGAAATTAGAGTTGAGGAGGTTAGAAGTTTATCTGCCACTGGATCAAGAAGCATTCCAAGGCTCGTCACTAAACCGTACTTCCTGGCTATATAACCGTCAAGGAAATCCGTAAGGGAGGATATTAAGAAGAGGATAAGGGCTACAGTGTAGTAGCCCCAGAGTATAGCAACAACTATAAAGGGAAGCAGAAAAACCCTTAAGAGAGTTAGAATGTTTGGAACGTTTTTGACCTTTCCCATTACACCTTCATAGGCATAATTACGTTCTTTAGCTGTGGCTCTTCCTGAGAAGTAACTAGAACCGGAGATACGGGTTCCTCCATATGAACAGTTATGCTATCTCCATCAAAGGAGCCTATAGATTCAATCATGTGAGCTATGTTAAAGCCTATCCTAAAGGGCTCTCCAGAGTACTCAACAGGAATTACAACCTCGGCCTCCTCGCTGGTTTCTCCCTCTAAGCTCTTTGCAGTCAACCTTAAAGAGTTCTCCGTTAAGTCAAAGATAACAGCCCTAACCTCTTCCCTATCAAATATTACAGAGACCTCCTTAAGGGCCGAGAGGAACTCTCCTCTATCTACGGTAAAGACTTTACTGTTTCCCTCAGGTATCACTTTTGTGTAGTCCGGATACTCTCCCTCTATGAGGGAGCTCCACATAACAGTATCACCGCTTCTAAAGTAGATCTTATTGTGCTTTTCTACAATCTCAACCTCATTGCCCTCTCTGAGGAGTCTCTTAAGCTCGCTGAGGGATTTTTTCGGTATTATGGCACTCCACTCCTCAGACTCAACAAAAACCTCATAGAGAGCCAATCTGTGGCCGTCAGTGGCTACTGCGTGAAAGCGGTCTCCGAAGGAGCGAAGGAGAACCCCGGTAAGGATGTACTTGGCCTCATCTTTACCGGCCGCATAAGAAACTTTTTTAAGGGCTTTATCTATCTCATCAGAGGGAAGTTTAACAGAGAAGTCCTCAGGAACCTCAACTTCTGGAAACTCTTCAGGAGGAAGTGAAGCCAATGAAAACCTTGAGTTCACCGATTTTACCACTACTTTACCCTCTTCCCTCTCTAAAGTTAACTCCTCTCCCGTTAGCGATGAAAACAACCTTACTGCTTTACTAGCGTTTACAGTTGCTTTCCCTTCTTCTTCAACAATACAGTCCACAACTGTGGAAACTCCAATTTCAAGGTTTGTTGCGGTCAACCTGAGGAGGTTGTCTTCAGCCTCAAGGAGGATGTTTGCAAGGATGGGAATTGCTCCCCTCTTATCGGCGGCCGAAGCGGCAATTTTCGCTGCATCCCTGATCTTATCTTTTTTAATCCTTATTTTCATTCTTTCCTCCTATTATTTCTATTACTAGTATTCTTTATATATCTACTTACTACTTAAGTAATAATAATAAGAGTGCACAATTTTTGTGCACTAAAGAGAAAAAAGCTTTTCTATCAAGGATTTTCTCCACAAAAGTTATCCACATAATGTGGATAACTTGCCGTTTTGATTGTGGATAAGTGTGTGGATAACTCTTTACGTGTGGATAACTCAATCCTGAATGCTTCAAAGTTATCCACATAGTTATCCACAATTTTAATTATCCACATGGTTATCCACATAGTTATCCACACCGGTGTGGATAACTTTAGAGGAACGCTCAACAGCTTCCCTCACTTTAAGTTCAAGTTTTTCTAGAAGGGAGGAAACCTTTTCGTCCTCCTCTATCATTTCTTCAATTTTCCTTACAGCGTGCATGACTGTTGTGTGGTCGTCCCTATTAAAGGAGACGGCTATTTGAGTATAGGGGTAACCGCCTATCTTCTTTGCAAGGTACATGGCTACCTGTCTTGCAAAAGCTACTCTCTTTTTCCTGGTCGGACTGTCAAGGAGCTCCACTTCTACACCAAGCTCGCTGCTTACTGTCTCCTTTATAATCTTTATTGATATTTCCCTGATCTTCTCTTTCCTCTTTTCTTCAGGTTTCTCTTCAGAGAAGAGTTCCCTAACCAGTTTTTCCGTTATGGGCCTTCCCTCAAGTGTGGCCTTTGCCTTCAGTTTTATGAGGGCTCCCTCAAGCTGCCTTATGTTTGACTTAATTATCGTGGCAAGGAGTTTTATTACTTTATCACTGACCTCAATGTTCTCTACCTCAGCCTTCCTCTTCAGAATTGCCACTCTGGTTTCAAAATCTGGAGGCTGAATGTCTGCTATTAAACCCCACTCAAACCTACTCCTCAACCTTTCAGTAAGTGTAGGAATGTCTTTTGGAGGCCTGTCGCTCGTTAGAACGACCTGTTTTCCCGCATCGTAGAGAGCGTTGAACGTGTGGAAGAACTCTATTTGGGTTCTCTCCTTTCCCCCTATAAACTGGATATCATCAATCAGGAGGACATCTATGTTCCTGTACTTTTCCCTAAATGAAGATATCCTGTCTCCTTTGAGTGCCTCAATTAACTGGTTCATGAACGTCTCTGTAGTTGTGTAGAGTATCCTCTTTCTAGGGTCCTTACTCTTTATGTAGTTTCCTATGGCCTGCATGAGGTGAGTTTTCCCCAGCCCTACTCCTCCGTAGATAAACAGGGGGTTGTATGCCTTTCCCGGATTTTCGGCTACCGCCCTTGCTGCAGCGTGGGCAAACTGGTTGCTCGCCCCAACTATGAAGTTATCAAAGGTGTACTTAGGATTAAGGTTTGACTGAATTTCTTCCTCTCTCCCTCTTGATTCAAAGAGGCCCAGTTCAAGCTGTTTAGGTTTTTCAGTTTCCTCTCTAGAGACTATTTCTACCTTAAGTTCCTTTCCAAATACTTCCTTTACAATTTCCTCTAAGGTCTTTAAGTGGAGTTTTAAGATCAGGTCTTTAACTGTCCTGTCCTTTACCTGAAGGGTTATTTTTTCCTCATCAACTGAGACCAGTTTAAGGGACTTAAAGACTACTTTATAGGTAGTCGGTTTAACCCTCTTTTTTAAGCCTTTAACAAGAGCTTCCCAGTTTTTATCCACTACTTTAAGACCTCCCCATAAACCTTCAGGTAAGAGTTTACCATTGACTCAACGCTAAACCTCTCTTTCACAAGAGCGTAAGCTTTTTTGGTTAGCTCTTCTCTTAAGTCTTTCCTCTTAGAGACTCCTAAAATAGCTTCTGCAAGGGCTCTAGGGTTTGAGGGGGGAACTAAAATTCCAGTTTCCCCATCTTTAACAACCTCAACAGTTCCGCCTACTTTAGTTGCAATAACCGGAACTTTTAATGCCATTGCTATCAGTATGGAACTCCCCAACCCCTCGTTCCTTGAGGGTAGCACAAATATATCAAGGGCCTTTGTGTAGTTTGGAACATCCTCTACAAATCCAAATAGTTTAAACCTTCCTTTAAGGCCTTTAACCTCTATTAACCTCTGGAGCTCCTTTCTTAACTTCCCCTCTCCAAATACGACGAACTTGGCCTTTGGGAGCTCCTTTAAAACTATAGATGCAGCCTCTATAAAGTTTGGAATGTCCTTCTGATGAGTTAAAGCTGCTAAGGTTCCAATTAAGGGCTCTCCCTTGAATTCACCTTTTATCTCTCTAACCCTCTCAGGATTTACTCTCCTCTCTATCTCTTCTGAGTCAACGACTGAGGGTATAACTTCAGGCTCAAGCCAAGGATAACACTCCTTTAAAATTCCTTTAACTGCAAAGGATATGGCAACTACCTTATCTGTTTTCCTGTACTTAAAGGAAGTTATAAAGTTATCCTTCGGTTTATAGTCAACTCTCCGGGTGTAGATTAAGGGCCTTTTGTGAATTCCTTTAGAGAGGGCAGAAATTGTGTGGGCTTTTGCAGAGTGGGCGTGAACTATGTCAAATTCTCTCCCTACTATACCTAACCTCAGTACGTCCGATGTTTGATTTCCCTTTAGTGGGATTACCTTAAAGCCTTCCGCCTTACACCTTTCCTCAAGCTCACCCTTTACCCTACATGCAACGGCACACTTTATACCCTTTTCCCTAAGTCCTCTAATCAAGTAGAGGAGCTGCTGTTCTCCTCCTCTCCATCCCTTCTCTGTGTCAACGTGTAGAATTTTCATGTCTCACCCTTAAATTTGACCCTAGGAAATTTTGTGGAGGGAATATGAGGTTTTCAAGGCTCTTTGCCCCTACCAAGAAGGAGAGTCCGGCAGATGCTGAGATTCCGAGTCATAAACTTTTAACTAGGGCAGGGTTTATAAGGAAAGTGGCTTCGGGCCTTTACGATATTCTACCCCTTGGAACGAGAGTTATTCTTAAGGTAGAGAAAATCGTTAGAGAAGAGATGAACTCTGCAGGGGCTCAGGAGGTTATCCTTCCGATAATGCACCCTTCAGAGCTTTGGCAGGAAAGCGGAAGGTGGGACGTCTACGGTAAAGAGATGATTAAGTTTAAAGACCGCCACGAGAGGGATTACGCCCTAGGGCCTACTGCTGAAGAGGTTATAACAGACCTTGTGAGGAAGGAAGTAAAGTCCTACAAAGATTTACCGCTGAACCTTTACCAGATTGGAAGGAAGTTTAGGGATGAAATCCGTCCCCGCTTTGGTCTTATGAGGGCAAGGGAATTCATAATGAAGGATGCCTACTCCTTCCACACCAGCGACGAGGATGCAGAGAGAGAGTACTGGAACATGTATGAAACTTACAGCAGGATTTTTAAGAGAATGGGCCTTGAGTTTAAGGCAGTTTTAGCTGATACCGGTGAAATTGGAGGTAATTTCTCCCATGAGTTCCTTGTTATAGCAGATACTGGAGAGAGTAAGCTGGTTTACTGTGAAAAGTGCGGTTATGCTGCGAGCACCGAAAAGGCCGCCCAGAGGAGACCTCAAGTTCCAGAGGGTAGGGCGACTAAGTTTAAAGAAGTTGAGAAAGTTCATACTCCTAGAATTAGGAGGATAGAGGAAGTTTCTGAATTCTTAAAAGTTCCCCAAGAAGATATTTTGAAACTGCTCGTTTACGTTGTTGATGGAAAGCCTGTTGCCGTTGCTATTAGGGGAGATAGGGAAGTTGAGGAGACAAAGTTAAAGAATGCCTTTAGGGCAAAGGAAGTTCGCCTTGCTACAGATGAGGAGATAGAGGAGTTTACAGGCCAGCCTAAAGGTTATCTATCTCCGGTGAACCTTAGTATTCCGGTTTATGCAGACTACTCTGTAATTCCTATGGTTAACTTTGTTGCAGGAGCAGGAGAGGAGGACTACCACCTGAAGAACGTTAACTGGGGAAGGGACTTTGAAGTTAAGGACTTTATAGACGTTTCAGAGGTAAGAAGCGGAGAGCCTTGCCCTGAGTGTGGAGCTCCCCTAGTCCAAAAAAGGGGTATTGAAGTAGGCCACATTTTCAAGCTTGGTACAAAGTACAGCCAGGCAATGGGTGCAACTTTCGTTGATGAAGATGGCCAAGAAAAGCCTATGGTTATGGGGTGCTACGGAATAGGGATAACTAGGGTTATGGCTGCTGCTGTTGAACAGAACCACGATGAGAACGGAATAGTTTGGCCCTTTGAGATAGCTCCCTTTGAAGTTATAGTAATTCCTACAAACGTGAAGAAAGATGAGATTAGGAGTTTGGCAGAGGATATCTACGAGAACCTTAAAAGGGAAGGATTTGACGTCCTCATAGACGACAGGAACGCCCGTCCCGGTTTTAAGTTTAAGGATGCAGACCTCATCGGTATTCCCTTCCAGGTTATCGTAGGTAAGAGAGCTCCAGAGGGAATAGTTGAGCTTAAAGTTAGGAAGAGTGGAGAGAGGTTTGAAGTTGAGGCAAGTAAAGTTGGAGAGAAGATAAGGGAGCTTCTAAACTCGGAGGTTTAATGGTTAAAGAGGGCCTTAAGGTTGAGCTTAGCCACCTTCGTCCTTGGTCGTTTTCAAAGGTTCAAAAGGCTACGAAGTGTCAGTACGAGTTTTTCTTTAGATACGCTTTAAAGCTTGAGCCACTTGAAAAAGCTGATTTCTTTGTCCTTGGAAGTGGCGTTCACTTTGTCCTTGAAAAGGCTCTAAATACTGCTTTTGAGGGTAGAGAGCCCTTAAGTAAGGAGCTCCTCTTTCAGTTTGCAGAGAAGTTTAAGGAGACAGAGCCCCTTGCAGATATTAAGAAGATTTCCGAGTTCTTTCCGAATATTCTTAGCTTTGTTAATGGGCAGCTGAAAAGGGCAAAGGGAAGTCCTCTAGTTGCTTCTGAAATTGAGCTTGCAGTTGACTACTCGCTAAACCTTGCTCCTTACTTTTCAGATTCTGTCTACCTTAGGGGAAAGTTGGACTTTATTTTCAGTAAAGGAGATACCCTTTACATAGTAGACCACAAAACCAGTAGGAGTTTGGACTTTAACAACAGAGTAAAGACTCAGCTCAGGTGGTATGCCCTCCTTGCAAGCATAAAGTTTCCCCAGTTTGATAGGTTTGCCTTAGAGGTTCACAACGTTAGGTACGGAAGTATTAAGAGGATAATATTTACGAAGAAAGACCTTCAGGGCTTTAAGGATAGGCTCTTTCCCCTACTTTCCCAAATTGAAAGTCAGTACGTAGGGAAGGAGTTTAGGGAGCTCCAGCCTTCCCCCTGTGAAGCTAATTGCCAATGGTGCGAGTACCGTCACGTATGTCCCCTTGGAAGTTTAGATTAAGGAACATGAAGGGCGAACTGGATAATTAACGGTTTAGAAACTAACTTTTAGGAGTTAAAAGGTGATTTTAGAGAGAGTGAACTCTCCGGATGATTTAAAGAAGTTAAGCTTTGAAGAGTTAAAGATACTTGCCGAAGAGGTAAGGGAGTTCATAGTAGAGACGGTAAAGAAGACTGGAGGTCACCTTGCCTCTTCTTTAGGGGTTGTTGAGCTCACAATAGCCCTTTTAAGGGTCTTCTCGCCCCCAAAGGACGAAATAGTCTGGGACGTTGGACACCAGTCTTATCCTTACAAAATACTTACCGATAGGAAAGATAAGTTTCACACTCTCAGGCAGTTTGGGGGAATTTCCGGTTTTCCGTCAATTAAGGAGAGCCCTTACGATGCCTTTGGAACGGGTCACAGTTCAACTTCAATCTCTGCCGCCCTTGGAATAAAGGTTGCAAAGAGGTTAAAGGGAGAGGATGGGAAGGTAATTGCCGTTATAGGGGATGGAGCTCTTACTGCAGGTCAAGCTTATGAAGGTTTAAATAACGCCGGCCAGCTCGGTGAGGACCTTATTGTTATTCTCAATGACAACAAGATGTCAATTTCAAAAAACATAGGGGCAATTTCAAATTACTTAACGAAACTAACTACGGGGGAGAACCTAAGGAGAGCAAAGGAGAGGTTAGAGGAGGTAACTAAAAGGATATTCGGTGAAAAAATCTACAGAGGATTAAAGAGGGTTGAGGACTTGCTCGTTAAAGGTCTCTTTCCACCTGGAATGCTCTTTGAGGAGCTGGGATTCAGGTACGTTGGCCCTATAGACGGCCACGACATAGAAACCCTTGAGACTACGCTGAGAAACGTGTCAAAGTTAAAAGGGCCTACTCTAGTTCACGTTCTAACTAAAAAGGGAAAGGGATACGAGCCGGCGGAAGAAAAGCCCGATAAGTTCCACGGAGTTTCCCCAAAGAGTTCCTCTTTGGAGCCTAGACCTCCTACCTACACTGAAGTTTTTTCAAATACCTTAATTGAAATAGCTAAAGAAGACAAAAGGGTGATCGGTATAACTGCTGCAATGCCTTCAGGAACGGGTCTTGATAAGTTTAGGGAAGTCTTCCCGAACCGCTACTTTGACGTTGGTATAGCTGAACAGCACGCCGTTACTTTTGCTGCAGGGTTGGCAAAAAAGGGGCTTAAACCTGTTGTTGCAATATACTCAACTTTCCTTCAGAGGGCCTACGACCAGATAGTTCACGATGTTGCCCTTCAAGAGCTCCCGGTAGTCTTTGCAGTAGACAGGGCAGGGCTCGTAGGGGAGGACGGAGCAACCCATCACGGGATTTTTGACCTTTCATACCTGCGCTCAATTCCCAATATGGTCGTTGCCGCTCCGAAAGATGAGGAGGAGCTCCGCCACCTCCTCTTTACCGCAATTAAATCGGATAAACCCTTTGCCGTTCGCTACCCCAGGGGAAGGGGCTACGGAGTTAGAATAAGGGAGCCCTTAAAGGAAATCCCTATCGGAACCTGGGAAGTTTTAAAAGAGGGAAAGGACGTACTGATTTTGGCAACGGGCTGGCCGGTTTACCAGGCCCTTGAGGCTGCTAAAGAGCTTGAGAAGGAAGGAATAATCGCCACTGTGGTTAATGCAAGGTTTATAAAGCCGATAGACGAGGAGCTCCTTAAAGAGCTCGCAAAGAAGTACAAGATAATAATAACGGTTGAAGAAAATACAGTTAAAGGCGGTTTTGGCTCCGCTGTTGACGAATTTCTCTCCCCGTGGTACTGCGGGAAATTAATAAACCTCGGAATCCCCGACAAATTCATTGAGCATGGAAGCCAACAAATCCTCAGGAGCCTTGTAGGTATAGACAAAGAAGGAATAAAAAGAGTAATTTTAGAAAATGTAAAGACGAAAACCTTCTGATTTAATTGAAAAAATCAGACTTTTCAAAACTGATTTTTCTGTGAATACTGCTTCAAAATTCCAATCCCTCGGGCATTTCACTGATGAGACCTGTTGAGGTTGCTTCCGTATTGAACGGTTTCAATCTCGCAAAGCAGGCATTTTACTAAGAAATCTCCATATTCAGATAGTTAAAAACTCTCATTGCTTTTCTAAGAATTACCAAATCGTTAAAGAGAGGTCAAGTGCAGTAAACTTTAATTAAGGTTACTCTAATTTTTAAATGAATTGGGATTTAGTTCTTGAAAAACAATGAGTTTTCAGAGTTTTACTTTAAAGGCGTTTCGCTGCAGATGGAAAGGGGAAAAACGGAAGGAGAGAAAAATAGGAAAAATCAGTAAAAAAGTCAGGAAAATAAAAAAAGCCTGGCACCGCCCTACTTTCCCACCCGCTCCCGCGGGCAGTATCATCGGCGCTGGCGGGCTTAACTTCCGAGTTCGGAATGG
>NZ_RBIE01000003.1 GCF_003633715.1 Thermovibrio guaymasensis | reverse complement strand
TTTCACTGAAAACCTGCGGAACACCTCAATTGAAAGCCTAAGTAGGCTTGCTCTCTCTCCGCAGGTGCGTGTCCCTTATTCTCCTGTCAAAGACCCTTTCAGTTTCCCGCCTTCGCGGGCATTACTTTAATTTATGCCACCAGCTTCTCCCTGTCAACCCCTTTTCGGGATTTACTCCCTGATTCAAGGGGTTACAGGTGCCGTGCGCTTTTAATTTAATTTCAGCGCAGGTAAAATTTAAATTTATCCCTTCCTCACCCTCTTGTCAAGTCTTAAAGGCCCTCAATTGATGAAGAGCCTTTTACTCAAGGGCGAGGAGCAGGCGGCCGTATTCAGCTTTGTTTTCAAAGAGCGCAAAATGATAATTTATACCTTTCTTCGTCCTTGTCAAGGGGAGAGGAGCCTTTAAGGCTCATCACCTGACGGTGCCCTTTGGCACCGGTTTGGAAAGCTTATTCAGTTTTCTGTCAAAGTAAAAATGTTGAGGGAGTTAATGGAGCGGGCGACGGGACTTGAACCCGCGACCCCAACCTTGGCAAGGTTGTGCTCTACCAACTGAGCTACGCCCGCCCTATTTGGCTTAACTAATAAGGTAGTTATTCCTGAGAGTTTGTCAACTCCCCTCTGGGGCCTATCTGAATAATAAGGGTTGTACTTGAGAAGCCTTTCTCTACGTTTATCTGTAAAAACTGTTCAGGTGTGGTAAAGCTGAGTTGGGCCTTATTTCCGTAAATTGTGATTGCTACCGGTTCCCATCCCTTTTCTGGTAAGGTGCTTTTATAGTAGGAGACAATATCCTTTATTTTTGCTCTTCCCTTAAAGACAAGGCGACCTACTTTAATGTTTCCAGACTCATATACAAAGCTCTTTTCCGAAACTAGCTTAAAACCTGGATAAATTGGTACGTTTTCTCCAAGGAGCTCCGCCTGAACCTGCTCCTGAGTAATAACTGCGGTTCCTTCAACCTGCTTCGTTGTTGCGCAGCTTACAGAAAGAAGTAGGATAGGAAGTATAAGTATGATTTTTCTCATTTCTCTCCCCGCTATAGTATCCTAGTTGGTTCAACGTCTATTTTACACTTGAACTTATGGTAAGGGAAAAGTTTCTCAATCTTCCCTTTTAGTTCCCTTAGCTTCTCAAGGTGGTTTTCCCAGGAGGTTGTAATGAAGGCTTGGTATCTGTACCTTCCAGAGATTTTAGGAATCGGAGCTGGGGAGAGCTTTGGAAAGTTGAACTTTCCAGAGAGAACTGTAGATAGGCTGTCGTAGCGGTCTTTCAGCTCCCTTTCAAGTCCCTTTTTCTCAAGTTGGAACTCTAGGAGAACTCCCAGAGTGTATGGAGGGTATCCCAGGAGCTCCCTACCAAAGAGCTCTTCACTGTAAAACCCATCGTATAGGTAGTTTACAGCATACTTTATTGGCGGAAACTCAGGGTTAAAAGTCTGAACTATGGCACTTCCCGGCTGAAACCTTCCAGCCCTACCTGTTGCCTGAAGTATTGACTGAAATATCCTCTCTGAAGCTCTGTAGTCTGGAGCTCCAGAAAGGAGCTCTGCAAGCAGGATGCCGACGAAAGAGAGGTTTGGAAAGTTGTGACCTTTTATAGCTATGTTAGTTCCTACAATTACCTGGTATTTCCCCTCCTTTATTTCACTTATTAGCTTTGCCCCGGAGATAGGGTCTTTAACCGTATCAAGGTCAAGGCGGACTACTTTCCAGTTTGGAAAGAGGTTTAAAAGCTCTTCCTCAACCCTCTCGGTTCCGTAACCTCTGTATGTTAACTTTGCTGAGCACTTGGGACAGCGGGAAACTGGTCTGTAGCGCCTTCCACACATGTGGCAGATGAGGAGGTGAGAACTCTTGTGGTAAGTGAGGTTCACCTTACAGTACTTACACTCTGCACTCCAACCGCAAGAGTCACAGAAAACCGTTGAGTAAAAGCCCCTTCTCGGAATGTAGAGGAGGACCTGTCTTCCCCCTTTAACTACCCTCTCTAGAGTCTCTAAGAGTTTCTTTGAAAAGATTCCCCTTCTCTCTTCCTTTCTTAAGTCAACGACTTCAATAACTGGGAGAGGTATTTTTCCTACTCTTTCCTTAAGGTGAAACCTCCCGATCTCTCCTTTCCTAAAACGGTAGAAACTCTCAACTGAAGGAGTTGCAGAGACAAGGAGGAGTTTTGCCTTTTCAATCTGAGCTCTCTTAATAGCGACTTCCCTGGCGTTATAGTAGGGCTTTTGATTCTCTTTGTAAGAAGGGTCCTGCTCTTCATCAACTATGATTAATCCCAAGTTCTTAACGGGTAAGAGGACGGCAGGTCGGGTTCCGAGGAAGACTTTAGTTTCTCCCCTCAGGGCCTTTAACCATACAGATGCCTTCTCCTTCGGAGTAAGCTTTCCGCAGTAAAGGTCTACGTTCTCTCCTAGGTACGCTTCAACCCTTGCCTTAAGTTCAGGTGTAAGGAGGAGCTCTGGAACTAAAATTATTACTCCCTTTCCCCTCTTAACAAATTCTCTGGCCACGTTCAGGTATACTTCCATCTTCCCGGAACCGGTTACTCCCGATAGGAGAAAGGGTAAATCGGAAGAGAGAATTTCATCGTAGGCCCTCTTCTGGGAAGGGGTTAACTTTACCTTCCTAAGGTCTTTTAAGGGAATTTCCCTCCCTTCCAGTGATACCTTTTTGTAAACCAGCTCGGCACAACCCTTCTCAACGAGGTTTTTAATAACTGAATCTGAAAAGCCCAAGGCCTTTACTTCTTTAACAGGAACTTCCCTCCTTTCCGATAAAATTTCAATTAGCTCTCTTCCCCTCTTCCCCCTATACTGGCAGGGAGCTCCTACTTTTAGGTAAACCTCCTTAGGAACCTTCTCCCCTTCAATTTCAGTTAACCTTTCAACCACTCCCTTTTTAACTAAATTTGAGATAACGCTACTTAGAGACTTTATTTTCAAACGTCTTCTTAGAGTTGAAAGCTTTAACCTTTTACTTGACGACTTTAAGAGCTCATTTAAAACTGCCTCCTCTGAAGGGGTAAGCTTTGTTTCAGGAGGTTTATCCTTAAATGAAACTAATATACTCTCCTGAACCAAGAAGGATTCGGGGATAAACCTGAAAAGGGCTTCACCTAGGCTTGAGCAGTAGAAGGAGGAGATCCACCTGCAAGTTTCAAGAA
Source organism: Thermovibrio guaymasensis (assembly GCF_003633715.1). Taxonomy (NCBI): domain Bacteria; kingdom Pseudomonadati; phylum Aquificota; class Aquificia; order Desulfurobacteriales; family Desulfurobacteriaceae; genus Thermovibrio; species Thermovibrio guaymasensis. Next base: position 116,792 of record NZ_RBIE01000003.1, on the reverse strand, counting down.
TTTCCTCAGTAATTAAGGGAAAGGAGTCTGGTATGTCAAAGACCTCTTTAAGGTTAAGTATTGGAGTCTTAAGGCTTTCCTTAACGGAAAGTATTATTCCAGTCTTAAGGAGCTCTCCCCTGCCGAAGGGAACAATAACCCTCTTTCCAAAGGCTGGAGGGTTTGACTCGTAGCCTGAAAGCTTATACGTAAAGGTCTGATCAACTGGAAGGTCTAAAAGAACCTCAACGAACACCTACTTCTTCCTCGCTCTTACCGTTGAGCCGATTGCCATTAAGAGGAGTAGAATTGAAGTGATAATAACTAGGATAACTACGAAAACCTTTATAAACATTACTCCTCCAGAGGTTCAACTTTTACAGCGTCAATGTAAGGGAAGTTAAAAGTCGTTACGGAACCGTAGCCAATCACCTTAACCTTCTTCCCTAAGTACTTCTTAAGGTCACCGTAATCGTAGTGGACGTAAACGCAACCGCTTTTATCACAGACGAGTAAATCCCCGGGATAAGGAGGGAAGAGGTCCTGAGGTCGTTTATCAGTTAGGATTCCCACAACCTTAACGTAACACCCGAGGAACCCTTTAGGGTGATTTGATATGAGGCCTGCCGGATAGGTTATCGTGTAGTCGGAGTTTGCCGTTTTACAGCCTACAGCAGATAAACCTATCAATAAGGGAAGCGTTAGCTTTAAGAGAGTACTTTTCAACTGCAACCTCCCGGGCTATCTGTCCAAGTTCGTTTAAGTTTTTATCAAGGAATGAATTTATAGCCTCTGCTAAGGCTTCGGGGAAGGGGGGAACGGAGAGGCCGAAGGGGGGAGTTATAACTTCGCCGAGAGCTCCAACGTTAGTGGAAACAACCGGCGTTCCACAGGCCATAAACTCTAAAGGGACCCTTAAGATAACTTCCGAACCTACAGAAGGAACGACTGCAAGGTCACAGGCTGTCATTATAGCCCTTACGTCCTTCCTCCTCTCTGGTAAGAACTTCACGAAATCAAGGACTCCCAACTTACCTGCCAACTCCTTTAACTCCCCCAAACTCGTATTTTCTTCTTGACCAACTATAACTGCTAGGTAATCTTTCCTATTTAACTTTGAAATAGCTTTGAGGAACAGGGAGTGTCCCTTAACAGGGTCAAGCCTTCCAACGACTCCTATTAACTTCTTTCCTTCAGCTCCAACTTCTTCCCTAAACCTTTTCCCTCCCTCGTAGTCGGGGTAGAACTCTTCGGTGTCAACAAGCCCGGGGATGATTAACTTCCTTATTCCCCCAATTACAGGGTTTATGAGTTTTTTTGATGAAACGATAACTCCGTCAACGAACTTAGAGTGGATAAACCTATTCAGGAAGGAATCCTTAATTCCCCTCTGACTTCCGTGGATCCTGTAAAGGGAGTAGCCGAAGGAACTCTTGAGGAGTGAGGAGAAGAGGAGTTCATCTCCCCTTATAGTTACCACAACGTCTGGATTAAATTCCTCAATTGCCCTCTTTAGGGAGATAAAAGCCTTAAAGGGAAGGCCCTTCCTCGGGTCTTTTATAAAGTAAAGAGGGTAGCCCTTTCCTTCCAAACGCCTGTGTGCAGGTTTGCCCTTTAGGACTGCAAAGACTACGCTACAGGAGAGGGAGAGGCCTACCTTTATTCCAAGGTCGGTTAAAGCGCTGTTCCACCTCTCGTCAAGGACGATTAGAGCTCTCACTTCTCTCAAGCTCCCAGAGTTTTAGGTATTTTAGGAAAGTGTAGTAAGAGGCCATTACAGATATTACGAACCCTTCAAAGCCATCCAGGAAACCCCTTTTGAGGATGTATCGCCTTAAGAAAGCCCCAGCGGGAGAGGTTAGAAGCTTTAAGAGGGAAAACCTCTTTCCCCTCTTTAGGGCTCCTTGGGCAAAGAGCGTTGAATAGCGGTCTATCTTTTGAAGGTGGTCTGATACTGAGGAGTAGGAGTAGTGGAGGAGCTCTCCCTTTAAGTAGCCGATCCGACCTTTTACTTTCAGACTCTCATGAACTTCAGAACCGACCCAGCTACACTTTTCCCTCTTTGCCAACCTCAACTGCCAGTCTGGATACCAAGCGTGTCTAATCCACCTTCCCAGGTAGTTCGTTAGCCTGTTTAAGTAGTAGCCGTCGTAAGAAGGACTTTTAAGCTCCTCAGCTATTGAGGATGCAAGCTCGGGAGTTAAGACCTCGTCATCGTCAAGGAAGAGAACCCAGTCTTTTGTGGCAAGTGAGAGGAGGTAGTTCTTCTGGTTAACGAAGTTGTCAAACTTCCTATAGTAAACCTTTACGCCGTAGGACTTTAGGATATCCAAAGTCCTATCCCTTGAACCTGAATCAAGGACCACAACCTCATCGGCAATTCCCTCAATGCTCCTTATGACTTCTTCAATCTTACCTTCTGAGTTGTAAGTTAAAATCGCAACTGAAAGGCTCACAGGCTCTTGTCTCCCTTAAGTTTTCTGTAAACCCTATAGATGGGCGTTGAGAATGTAATTACCCTTCCAAGAACTGTCCAGACTTCCCTTCCGAGGGGGACTCTAGGAAGCTCTAAAGGATCGGAGCTCCCATCAATAACTCCCCTCTTTGTTGTAAAGACGTAGGAGTAGAACTTGGAAGCTACCTCCTTTGAGAGGCTTGAGTAGTGGCCAAAGGGCCAGGAAAAAGTTTCAGGTCTCACTCCTAAATTTTCCTCTATTAAACGGTTTGACTCTTCTAACTCCCTCTCTATTCTAAACTTGGCCTCCCCTTCACCTTCAAACCTTCCAAAGGGAAGTTTCTTTACTTCCTCCCTTAACTTCTCTTTCCAACTTCCTTCCTTTGGGAAACTCCTGCACAGTTTAAAGAGTTCCTTAGAAGGGATAAACGAAGGTCCCCAGAGGGAGCTCTTACACTTAAACCTGGGCTTTCCAGTGAATAAATCTGGTTCGGGGAACAGGAAATCCCTGTGGAAGTTCTTTCCGTCGTAAAAGTCTAAAATGTCTTTAGAAACCGGAAGTTTTCCGTGGGCTAAACCGTGGGCACCAAAGGTAAAGACGTCGGACATCTCTCGGAGCTCCCTCCAGCTTAAGAACTCACTCTTTCTTCCTCTTAGGAAGAACTCTGTGTGGCATTTACCCATTGAGGTTGATTTTAGGAGCTCCTTCCAGCTGACTTTCCCATTCCAGTAGTCAAACAGGTTAGGCCTTACAGATTCATCCTCCCTGATTCTTCCGGAAGTTATAAAAATGTGGGCTTTTAAACCCCTCCTCTTTAAGATTGGGTAGGCGTAGACCCAGTTATCGGCGTAACCGTCGTCAAAGGTTATTGCTGCTAAGCGTTCCTTTGAGCTTGAGTTTAAGAGTTCAGAAAGGGGAACGACTTTGAATCTGTGTGTAATCAGGTTGATGGCCCTCTCAAAGTCCTTTAACGATAGGTCGTCCACTCCCTTATCGGGATAGACTCTGTGGAGGAAGAAAACAACCCTTTCCAAGCTATACCCCTAAAAGAAAGTATAATTGCTCCCATGAGACTAATAGTTCCATCACCTGCTAAGGTTAATTTAGCACTCTGGATTAAGGGTAAAAGGCCCGACGGCTACCACGAACTCATAACTGTAATGCACACAATAAACCTATGTGACACCCTTTTCTTCCAGCCTTCAGACAGGTTTGAGCTCTCAATTGAGGGTTCTGAGAGCTTGCCACTCAACAGGAGCAACCTGATAGTAAAGGCTGCCCAACTCTTTAAAGAGGTAACGGGAATAAAACCTGAGGTAAAAGTAAAACTTGAGAAAGTAATCCCTATAGGGGCGGGACTTGGAGGGGGGTCTTCAAACGCCGCAGCGACCTTAAAAGGTCTTAACGTGATATACGGAAACCCTTTAAGCGAAAGTGAGTTAGTTCAGGTTGCCTCTCAACTGGGGAGCGATGTTCCCTTCTTTATAAGGGGAGGACTGGCCGTTGCCTACGGAAGGGGAGAAAAGTTAAAGCACTACTCTCCGGCCTCTTTTAAGCTACTACTGGTTTACCCAGGGTTTCCGTGCCCTACAAAAGAGGTCTACGAAAACTTACCTCCAATTGAAAGGGATATAACTATTGAAGAAGCCGAAAGGAGGATAATCTCCCCTTTAGTGGCGGGCAGGTTAAGGGAAGTAGAAGAGGCAATGGAGAACGACCTTGAGAAGAGTAAAGCTGAGTGTGTTAGTAAAGTTAATGAAGTAAAAGAAGTAGTTAGAGCCTGCGGCTTAAAGCCAATGATGAGCGGAAGCGGTTCATCCGTCTTTGCCCTAATAACCGACCAAAATTACGACCTGACCCCCTTGAAATCTCGCCAGTGGTGGTATAAATTACTCAACGCCATATAGAGCTGGGGCGTAGCCAAGCGGTAAGGCAGCGGACTTTGGATCCGCCATTCGCAGGTTCGAATCCTGCCGCCCCAGCCATTTTATTATGGTGGGAGTAGCTCAGTTGGTGGAGCGCCGGGTTGTGGCCCCGGCGGTCGCGGGTTCAAGTCCCGTCTCCCACCCCACTAAAACCGCCGCGGGAGTGGCGGAACTGGCAGACGCGCTGGACTTAGGATCCAGTGCCCTCGTGGCGTGCGGGTTCGACTCCCGCCTCCCGCACCATTGAGCGGGCGTAGCTCAGTTGGTAGAGCACAACCTTGCCAAGGTTGGGGTCGCGGGTTCAAGTCCCGTCGCCCGCTCCATAAAGGCGGCGTAGCCAAGTGGTAAGGCAGGGGACTGCAAATCCCTTATTCGGCGGTTCAAATCCGCCCGCCGCCTCCAATAATTCCTCTTCCTCCTCAAAGTTTCAAACCCACCTTTTACCCCTAAAATCCTCCTCCTTTTAACAATTTCTAACAATTTCTGGGATATCTTAAACCTAACAAATGAGAAGATGAGGAGGAGGTATGAAGAGAGCTCTCCTTGGAATCCTAACCCTTACTCTTCTAGTTCAGCCCGTAAGAGCTGCAACCATTCTCATCAATGGAACTCCCGTTAGCAAGCTCTACGTTGACTCTGAAGGAAGGCTCTACTTAACTCCGGGGCCCGGAAGGAAGCCTGTAAAGATAGAAGTTCCAAAGGAGAAGGGAATCCCCGTTGTATCAAAGTCTGAAAAGCTAAAAGTGGGAGGAACAGCCTACGTCCACTACGACGTTGACTTAAAGGGAAAAAGCCACCAGAACAAGTTTAAAGTCACGAGGAACTACCTTGAACTTAGGGGATACTTTAACGATAAAGATTCCTTCAGGACTACCCTTGACGTAAAGCAGGATAAGGACGTTGACGGCGGTTCCTACGTGGTAAGGCTAAAGTATGCATACGCATACTTTAATAACGTCCTTCCCTACACTGGAGTTGAAGTTGGACTTGCCCATAGACCCTGGATAGACTGGGAAGAACACCACGGCTGGCTCCACAGAGACCTTGAGGAGACCTTAATTGAGAATAAAAACGGAGCCCACCTAATTAATTCTGCCGACTTTGGAGTAAACTTTAAGGGACACTATAAATTAGCTTCTTGGGAGTTTGGAGTCTTTAACGGAGAGGGTTACCACGACGAGGAGGACAGCGATCACTTTGGAAAGTCAATTGAGGGAAGGCTTTCTTTAAACTTATTTGAAGGTTTCACGCTTTCAGGCCATACCGTCCACTCCTTTGACCACAAGGGAGAGGACTTTGACAGGCACATCTACCAAGTTCACGCCGTTTACAACAATCCCTACGTTCTTGTGGCCGCCCAGTACATCTGGGATAGGGACGATTACTATGAAGGGGATGACAAAGAGCCCCACGGATACTCTGTTAACGCAGACTTAAAGCTGAAACCTTTCTTAGGGTACCCCCTTGGAATCTTAGGCAGGTACGATAACTGGGATACCGATAACGGAGGAGATGACGTAAGGAGACACTTTGTTTACGGTCTCTTTTACAAGTTCAGCAACCACGTAAAACTAACGGTTGCCCAGGATAGGGTCCTTTCAGAGGATAACGCAGGTGAGGATAAGAACTCAGCAATGGCAGTTATGCAGGTTAAGTGGTAGGCTTTAACGTAGAACTACTTATAGGGAGGAAGAGATGAAGAAGTTTATAGCGATGGCCGCCGTTCCAGCAATAGTTCTTTCAGGGTGTTTTGGGGGAAATTCTGAAAAGGGAAGTCACAAGGAGCAGAGGTCTGAAAGGAGCTCCAAGGCTGTAATAAACGGAGCAGGAGCGACCTTCCCATACCCCGTTTACGTAAACTGGGCAAAGGAGTACGAAAAGTCTACGGGAGTTAAAGTTAACTATCAGGGCATAGGCTCAGGAGGGGGAATAAGGCAGGTAACTGAGAGGACGGTTGACTTTGGCGGTTCAGATAAGATGCTTCCACCTAAAGAGCTTGATAAGAGGAGGCTCTATCAGTTTCCTGCAATAATTGGAAGCATCGTTATCGTCTATAACCTTCCTGGCGTAGGTGATGGGGAGCTTAGGCTCTCAAACAGGGCAGCCTGCGATATCTTCATGGGTAAAGTTAGCTACTGGGATGATGAGGAGATTAAGAGGGATAACCCTAAACTCAAACTCCCCCACCAGAGGATTACTGTAGTCCACAGGGCAGAGGGTTCAGGAACGACTTGGAACTTTACCTACTGGCTGAGCCACGTATGTCCTGAGTGGAAGGAAAAGGTTGGTTACGGAAAAGTCGTTAACTGGCCGACAGGAATTGGAGCAAAGGGTAATGCTGGAGTAACTAACTACGTTAAACAGACTCCCGGAGGAATCGGCTACGTTGAGTACGCCTATAAACTCCAGAACGACCTTCCAGCAGCCCAGCTTCAAACGAGAGAGGGAAACTTTGTAAAGCCGACGGAGGAGAGCTTTAAGGCTGCAGCCTCCCATGCAAGCTGGAAACCTGAGGAGCACTTCTACCTTCCCGGTAACCTTCTCCTTCAGCCAGGTAAAGAGAGTTGGCCTTTAACTGCAGCATCGGTAATTCTCCTTCCCAGGGAGAAGAAAGAGAGGAATAAACTGGTAGTAGAGTTCTTTGACTGGGCCTTTAAGAACGGAGATCAAATAGCAGTTAAACTCGGTTACGTTCCCCTTCCTGAAAGCACAAAGGAGATGGTCAGGAAGTACTGGAAAGAAATCGTTCTTAAGTAGGGACTTCCCTTTTATAGATAGTTTAAGAGGCCGCCCTTTTGGGCGGTTTTTTATTTTGGAAATTTGAAAGCTGAACCTGACAGGAATTCCCAAAGGGTCTATTTTTTCCTGTTAAACCGATTTGAAGAGGGAAATGAAGGATAAAATTGTAGTAAAAGGGGCAAGGCAGCACAACTTAAAAAACGTTGACGTTGAAATACCCAAGAACAAACTCGTTGTAATAACGGGAGTGTCAGGTTCTGGAAAGTCTTCACTAGCCTTTGATACCCTTTACGCCGAAGGTCAGAGGAGGTACGTTGAGAGCTTGTCAGCCTACGCCCGCCAGTTCCTTGAGCTTATGGAAAAGCCAGACGTTGACCTGATTGAAGGCCTTTCTCCTGCAATTGCAATTGAACAGAAAACAGTTTCAAAGAACCCCCGTTCAACTGTAGGAACTACTACTGAGATACACGACTACTTAAGGCTCCTATTTGCGAGGGTTGGAAAACCTTACTGTCCCAAGTGTAACGTTCCGATAGAGCCACAGACGGTTCAGGAGATAGTTGATAGGGTTTTGAATAAAGAGGGAAAGAGAGTCCTCATCATTTCCCCTGTTGTTAAGGAGAGGAAGGGAGAGCACAGGGACTTAATTGAAAGGCTGGTTAAACAGGGTTTCAGGCGTTTTATTGTTGACGGAAGGGAGTACTTGGGGGAAGAGCTCCTCAACCTAAAGCTTGAAAAGAAAGTAAAGCACACAGTTGAAGTTGTAGTAGATAGGCTAAAAGTGGCCCAGAAGTATAAAAGCAGGCTTGCAGACTCAATTGAAACTGCAGTAAACCTCTCAGAGGGTTTCGTTGTAATAAGGAATTACGATACAGAGGAAGAGGAGCTCCTCTCAACAAAAGGCTCCTGCCCGATCTGCGGTTTCAGCTTCAGGGAAATATCACCGAGACTCTTCTCTTTCAACAGCCCACTCGGAGCCTGTCCCGAGTGCGGAGGGCTGGGCTTCCGTTTGGCAGTTGAACCGAGTCTATTGATTGACTTTGAGAAACCTTTGATAGAAGCCTTTGAGCTTACAAAGTACGCAAAGTTTGAGTACTTAACCGACTTAATTGAAACAGGATGTGATTACCTTGAGGTCTCTCCCTACGAGAAGGTGAGGGATATTCCAAAGGGTAAGCTTAACTTCCTCCTCTACGCTGAAAAACAGCCGATCAGGGTTTACGGTAGCGTCTCCTTCTACAGGGGAAACTACAAACCTTACTACTTTGAAGGAATATTAAGACACCTTGAGAGGAGGTACAGGGAGAGCGAGTCTGAGTGGGTAAAGGAACTTATTGAACCCTACCTTGTTGAGGTTGAGTGTGAAGCCTGCAAGGGCAAAAGGCTAAACAGAGAAGCCCTATCTGTAAAGGTCGGCGGACTCAACATAGCCCAGGTTGAGGAGATGACTGTAAGAGGTGCCTTTGATTTCTTTAAGAACCTGGAGCTCTCAGGAAAGAGAAGGGTAATAGCAGAGAGAATACTTAAGGAGATAAAGAACAGGCTCAAGTTCCTAATAGACGTAGGCCTTGATTACCTTACGCTTGATAGGAGAACCTCAACACTTTCAGGAGGGGAGAGCCAGAGGATAAGGCTTGCAACTCAGGTAGGTTCAAGGCTTTCCGGAGTCCTGTACGTCCTTGATGAGCCGAGCATAGGCCTCCACCAGAGGGATAACAGGAGGTTAATTGAGACTCTGAAGGGCTTAAGGGACCTTGGAAATACTGTAATTGTAGTTGAACACGACGTAGAGACCATAGAGAGTGCAGACTTCGTAGTTGACATGGGGCCGGGGGCTGGAGTTCATGGAGGGGAGGTTGTTGCTGCTGGAACTCCCGAAGAGCTAAAGGAGAGCGAGAACTCACTAACTGGGAAGTACCTATCCAGAAAACTCCAGATAGAAGTTCCAAAGGAGAGGAGAAAGCCTACCGAGAAGTGGCTCAGAGTTGTTGGAGCAAGGGAGCACAACCTTAAGAACATTACGGTTAAGTTTCCCTTAGGGCTATTTACCTGCGTTACCGGAGTTTCAGGTTCTGGAAAGTCAACCCTAGTAAATGAAATCCTCTATAAGGCCTTGGCAAGGGAAATCTATAAGAGTAAGGTGATTCCGGGAGAGCACGATAGAATAGATGGAGTTGAGCTGGTTGATAAGGTAGTTAGAGTTGACCAGTCTCCGATTGGAAGGACTCCCCGTTCAAACCCTGCAACCTATGTTGACGTCTTTACTCCCATAAGGGAACTCTTTGCAGCAACTCCGGAGGCAAGGGCAAGGGGGTACAAGAAGGGGAGGTTCTCATTTAACGTTCCCGGAGGAAGGTGCGAAGCCTGTAAAGGAGACGGAGTTATAAAGGTTGAAATGCACTTCCTACCCGACGTTTACGTAACCTGCGACGTTTGTGGAGGTAGGAGGTTTAACAGGGAGACCCTTGAAATTACCTATAAGGGTAAGAACATCTACGACGTCCTTGAGATGACGGTTGAAGAGGCGATGGAGTTCTTCAAAAACCATCCAAAGATATTTAATAAACTTAAGACACTCTACGACGTCGGCCTTGGATACATAAAACTTGGGCAGCCTGCAACAACCCTATCTGGAGGGGAAGCCCAGAGGGTTAAGCTAGCAAAGGAGCTCTCAAAGAGGGCAACCGGCAATACAGTCTACATACTTGATGAACCAACAACGGGACTTCACATTCACGACGTTAAGAAGTTAATTGACGTCCTTCAAAGGCTCGTGGATAAGGGAAATACAGTAATAATTATAGAGCACAACCTTGACCTTATTAAGTGTGCAGACTGGATTATTGACCTTGGCCCTGAAGGTGGAGATGAAGGGGGGAGAGTGGTCGCCGCCGGAACTCCTGAGGACGTTGCAAGGAGTGATACCTGGACTGGAAAATTCTTAAGGGAAGTCCTTTAAAAATCTCTAGGAGGGCCAAATGGCAAAGGTGTTATTTATCCTCAACAGGGAACCTTACGATGGAACCGACGTTACCTGGAACGCCTTAAGGCTTGCTGGAAAGCTACTTGAGAAAGGAGCGGTAGTTAGGATTTTCCTAATGAACGATGCAGTTGACCTTGCAAGGAATGAGACGGTTAAGCCTGAAAACTACGACCAGGACCTAGTTGCAATGCTTAAAGAACTAATAGATAAGGGAGTTCCCGTAAAGGTTTGTGGGACCTGTATGGCAAGGTGCGGAATCCATAAGGGAAAACCTTACTTTGAGGGGGCAGAAAAGGCCACGATGAATGACCTTGCTGAGTGGGTTCTTGACAGCGATAAGGTTCTAACCTTTTAAAAGGGAGGGAGCTCCCTCCCTAATTACTCAACCTCTTTCATCGCTGCTTCGTGGCAGATGAAACACTCCATCTTTGTCTTCTGGGTTCCCTTGACGGAGGTTGGCTTAAATCCCCCGAAGTGGTAAGCGTTTAGAAGCTCAACCGTCTTAGCGGCAACAGAGGCGGTTAGCCTTGCGCACCTTTCAGAACGCTCTTTACTGTTGTAGAGAATCGGCCTTTTAAGGGCTACTGATGCAACCTTACACCACCTCTGGACGGAGACGTGGCATAGGGGAGAGTGGGAAATGCTCTTTGGAAAGTGGGGAATGTCAACTTTACCGCAGACCTTAGGTTGGTAAGTGGGGAGCTCCTCCTTCTGGTACCAGTCAACGAGGACGTCAATCATGGGCTTGAAGTCCTTACAAGTAAGGTTAAAGATTGCAGCTGCGCCGTTGAGAGTTCCGCATATAGTTCCCCAGCCGGCAACTCCTCCGCCACCGTACCAGAACATTAAAGAAGGAATTCCTAAGTAAGGGCCTCCAACTTTCTCCTTTAAAGCATCAAGAATTGACCTGAAAACGCCATCACAACACTCGTGTTTGAAGTACTCTGAGTAAGCCTTGTCTGCTATCTCCTGAGGGTCAAGCTTTACGTAGGGCAGTGGAAGTTTTACGTCGTCGATTCTGGAAGCTAGAGCAGGTAGGTTCTCGGCTAAAAGGCCGGCCGTGATTCCAACTCCTGCAAGAAGTCCCTTCTTTAGAAACCCTCTCCTATCCATAGTTGTCCTCCTTTACCACTTAACAGTGGTGAATTTAGCTATAGTATATCATTACTCCTATGGAAAAGAGCGAAGTTATTGATCTACTGAAAGAGTTCGGCTTAAATACCTACGAGGCAAAGTGCTACGTTGCCCTCCTTGAGAGTGACGGTGCAACGGCGCCTGAAGTTGCGAAGAGGTCTGGAGTTCCTCCTCAAAGGGTTTACGACTCCCTCTCTTCCCTAGAGGAGAAGGGAATGGTTCAAGTCGTTAACAGGAAGCCAAAGCTTTTCGTTCCCCTTCCGGTGAGGGAGGCACTCCTAAACAGGCTCTATCAGATAAAGCTAAACTTTGAAAAGAGGGAGAAGTTCCTAAGGGGGCTTATAGAGGAGATTGAGAGGAAAGTTCCTGTTAAGTCCAGTGAGTTTCCAACTTCAGAAGAAGTCTTCACCGTAGAGGGAGAGAAGGCGATAGTTTCAACTGCTGTAAGGTTAATTTCGTCGGCTAAAAGGAGCGTTAAGATAGCTGGAATAAGGCCTCTCTTTGCCTTTGGTTGCAGGGGAAATTTGGGGAAGTACCTAAAGGAGGGAGTGGAACTTTTAGCAGTAGGGAAGTTTGATACTCCCTGTAAAGAGGAAATCAGCAGGTTAGGGGGAAGGTATTTAGAGAAGGAAGTTGAGTGCACCTACCTTTTAATAGTGGATGACAGTAAACTCCTCTTCATTTACTCTGGAGATAGGGGAATATTCACAGAAAGCAGAGGAGTTGTAACTCCTTTCCTCTCCTACTTTAAGGAACTCTCTACTTAGAGGTAGGGGCCGGCTGGCTATCAACAGTGTACCAGTTCTCCCTTACGTGAATTACTTTCCCGTCCTTCGTCTTAACGTCGTACTCGGTTTCAGCGCTAACCGTGTGCTGATTTGTCTGGTCGCTTCCCATAACGTACCCTAAGATTCCTCCGGCAACTGCTCCGTAAATGGCCGCATCTTTGGCAGACGACTTGTAGTGTTTATGGGTTGCAGCTCCAACTGCAGCCCCTCCAAGGGCTCCAAGCAACGCAGCATCGGTCTTTGAAAGCTGGTTGGAGGTACACCCTGAAAACAAGAGGGCAGGAATACTAATCGTTAGGATTAACCTTTTCACCGTACTTCTCCATAATCCGTTTGTACTCGTCAAGGACCTTCCTCCTTATGTGAAGGTATAGGTCCTTTTCTAGGGGGTTAACTATTGGAACGTATTCTCCCGTTCTGCTCCTCTTGGAGGGCATCTGTATGAAGTAGCCCTTATTTGAATATATGATTTTTATGTCCTTAATTTCCAAGACGTTGTTAATCTTCACCGTAGCAACGGCTTTAATGTTTCCACCAATTCCCGTAGTATCAAAGGGATAGATCTTTACGTCTGTAACCTCAAGGTTCATTACGGGGAGCCTTTCAATCTCTTTCCTTCTCACAGGAGGCTTACTCCCTTCTCAATCTGTTTGTAGATGGAGCTCCCCTGTTCCCTCCACCTCTCAAGCCGGTTTGAGCTTATAACCTGAACCGGAAGGTAAACGGAGCTCCTTTCGTAGACCTTAAGGGCCTCTTCCATAACAGCCCTCAAGTCCCTTTCTGAGTCATCGGTTATTACAAATACTTCAAGTCCTCCGTCTGAAACAACGGCCTTAACGTCTATCGGTGAAACTCTCCTCCTAAGAAGGCTAACGAAGTCCAAGAGGGCCCTCTTCTTCTCCTCCTTAACGTCAATAGAGTTCCACCACTTTGGGAGCTCCTTTTCCCTTTTATCAACGAAAACAACTACCGCCTCACACCCTTCAGGTGGAGAGCAGGGCTCAACCGGGACGAAAACTCCGTTTTTAAAAACGGCTCTAACAGTTTTCATAGGTTCACTCTGTTAAGATATTCGTATGTTAAGAAATTTATTTTGAGGAGGGAGAGATGGCCATATTCAAGGATAGGCTTGAGGCCGGATACAGGCTGGCAGAAAGGTTAAAGCTGCCGTCAAACAGCGTAATCTTTGCAATTCCAAGGGGAGGAGTTCCGGTAGGATACGCCCTTTCAAAGGCCTTTAAGGTCCCGTTTGACATAGTGGTCGTTAGGAAGCTTCCAATTCCGTGGAACCCTGAAGCAGGGTTTGGGGCTATTACCCTTGACGGAAGAGTCGTTTTAAATCCTGAGTTTGAAGGGTACCTATCTCCAAAGACCGTTGAGGAAATTGCAAGGGTAGTTCACCAGGAGGTTTTAAGGAGGAACGAGGTTTACAGGGGAGGTAAGGGGTATAGGGACCTTAAAGGAAAAGTTGCAGTTGTGGTTGATGACGGCTTTGCCTCAGGCTATACAGCAATTGCTGCAGCTAATTTCCTTAAGAAGTTCTCTCCAGACGCCGTAGTTGCAGTTGCCCCTGTGTGTCCCGTTCATACGAAGGAGCTCTTAGAGGACCACTTTGACCAAGTCTATTGTTTGGTTGAAAGTAGGGAGCTCCCCTTCGCCGTTGCCTCGTTCTACTACGATTTCCACGACCTTTCAGACCAGGAAGTTCTTAACTTTGTAGAAGACTTAAGGAAGGAAGGTCTCTTCTTCCCGGAGGTGGAAGGTGAAAACAGTTGAGATGGTTAAGGTGGCAAAAGAGGTCTTGAGGAACGCTTATGCCCCCTACTCAAACTTTAGGGTATCGGCAGTTCTCTTTGGAGAGGACGGCCTATTTACAGGGGTGAACGTTGAAAACGCTTCTTACGGGTTAACAGTATGTGCTGAAAGGGTTGCAGTTTTTAAGGCTGTATCTGAAGGGAAGAGGAAGTTTGAAAAAATCTTGGTTTACACTCCCGGACGGGAAAACCTACCTTACCCTTGTGGAGCCTGTAGGCAGGTTATGGCAGAGTTCTTCGGTGAGGACTTTAGGGTAATCGTTGCAAACGATAGTGAAGAGGAACAGTTTACCTTAGGAGAGCTCCTACCCTTTAACTTCAAACGCTAAAGGAGGAAGAATGATAGAAGTTCTCCTAGTTGAGGACGATGAAGCGATTGGAGATTTAGTCAAGTACAATCTTGAAAAGCACGGTTTCTTGGTTGACTGGGTTCTTGACGGAAAGGAGGCCCTTGAGAAGTTAAGTGAAAGGAAGTACGACATAATAATCCTTGACCTTATGCTTCCGGGAGTTGACGGCCTTGACCTCTGCAGGAAGGTTAGAAGGGAGGGAAAGAACAGGGAAACTCCGATAATAGTGCTAACCGCCCTTGGAGACGAGGATACAAAGGTTAAAGGTTTCTCCGCCGGTGCAGATGACTACGTTACGAAGCCTTTCAGCGTTAAGGAACTCCTTGCAAGGATAGAGGCAGTCTTAAGGAGGGTTGGCTACTCAAAGAAGGACGTTTTAGAGTTTGAGGGAATTGTTGAGAATAAGAAGTCAAAAACCGTAACTGTTGACGGCAAGCCCATTTACCTAACAAAGACGGAGCTCCAGCTCCTTGAGTTCTTCCTTGAACACCCCGAACAGCTCTTTACGAGGGAGGAGCTCCTTGAGAACATCTGGGGAACCGACCACAACGAGACAACAAGGACTGTTGACGTTTACATCAGCCGTCTAAGGAAAAAGCTGGGAGAGAAGGGCAAATACCTAAAGACCCTTCCGAGGTTGGGGTATAAGCTAACGAGGGAAGGTTAACTTCCCTCTCCCCTAAACTTCCTCAGAAACTCCTCCTTAAACTGAGCAAATCTTCCCTCCTTAATTGCTTCCCTTATCCCTTCCATCAGTTTTGCGTAAAAGTGGAGGTTGTGGATAGTGTTTAGAATAACAGAGTTTACCTCACGGCTAACGTAGAGGTGTCTCAGGTAGGCCTTTGTAAAGTTCCTGCAGGTATAACAATCACAGTTTGGATCAAGGGGAGTAAAGTCCTTTTTATACTTTGCCGCCTTTATGTTAACTTTTCCGTAAGACGTAAAGAGGGTTCCGTTCCTTGCGTTCCTAGTAGGCATAACGCAGTCAAACATATCAACGCCTGCCTCAACAGCCTCTAAGATGTCTTCGGGAGTTCCAACGCCCATTAAATAGCGGGGCTTATCCGATGGAAGGTTGGGAGCTACCAGGCGGGTAATTCTGTACATCTCCTCCTTCGGCTCTCCTACGCTAAGCCCTCCTATTGCAAATCCTTCAAATGGGAGTCTCGTTATCTCCTCAACACACTTTAGCCTTAAGTCTTCATAAACTCCTCCTTGGACTATTCCAAAGAGGGCCGTTCTATCTGTAGTCCTTGCCTCTATGCTCCTTTTAGCCCACCTTAAGGTCCTCTCCATAGAGTGCTTTGCGTAATCGTAGGTTGCTGGGTAGGGAGTACACTCGTCTAAAACCATTCCTATATCAACTCCAATCCTCTCCTCAAACTCAATTACGAACTCTGGGGTAAAGAAGTGTTTACTTCCGTCAAGGTGGGAACAGAACTCAACGCCCTCTTCTGTTAACTTCATCAAACTTCCAAGGCTGAAAACCTGAAAACCTCCACTATCGGTCAGTATTAAGTCTTTCCAGCCTGTAAAAGAGTGAATCCCTCCAGCCTCCTCAATAACTTCAAGTCCGGGTCTTAGGTAAAGGTGATAAACGTTTGAGAGAACTAGAGAGTAACCCATTTCCTTTACGTTTTTCCACGTAACTCCCTTAACGGCTCCGAGGGTCCCGACAGGCATAAAACAGGGAGTTTCTGTCTCCCCGTGAGTTCCCTTAAGTTTCCCGTACCTTGCCTCGCCACAGGTTGAAAGAACTTTAAACTCCAACTTTCCTCCTGAATAATCTAAACTCCTCTTCTTTTTGATGAACGAAGGATAGAAAGTTCTCTTTGAACCTCTCTTTTGAGAATTTTTCTGCGTTCTTCCTTATTTCCCAAGGGTCAAAGTTATTTTCTCTTTTCTCAAACTCTTTAACAGCTTGAATAATATACTCTGTACTCTGTTTCTTAAATAAAATTCCAGTTTTACCGTTAATAACAGTTTCGCTTGTTCCTCCTTTTTCATAAGCGATTACCGGAGTTCCGCAGGCCTGAGCTTCAACAGGAGCTATTCCAAAATCCTCTTCAGCAGCAAAAACAAAGGCTCTTGCCCTTTTAAGGTACTCCTTTAAAACTGGAAAGGGAACTTTCCCTAAAAATCTAACGTTTCCAGAAGAAATTTTCTCAAGCCTTTCCCTTTCAGGACCTTCTCCAATTACAACTAGTTTTCTATTTTTCATTTCGGAAAAGGCTTTAACTATCAAGTCTATCCGCTTGTAAGGAACTAGCCTTCCAACTGTTACGTAGAAATCTTCTTTTTGTTCTGATACTTCAAAACTCTCAACGCTAACAGGAGGGTAGATAACTTTGGCCTTCCTTCTATAAACCTTCCATATTCTCATTGATACTGATTTGGAGTTAGCTACGAAATAGTCAACCCTATCGGCAGATAGCCTATCCCAAATCCGATAGTAGTGAGAAATTAGTTGAAAAATAAACCTTTTTAAAAAACCCAGTTTCCTAAATTGACTGTGGTAGAGCTCCCAAACAAACCTAAACGGAGTGTGACAGTAACAGATGTGGAGCTGATCGGATCTTACTAAAACTCCCTTAGCTACAGCGTGAGAGGAAGATATAACTGTGTTGTAGTCTGAAAGGTCTATCTGTTCAACTGCAAAAGGAAACAGCGGGAGGTAAAGCCTGTACTTACTTTTTGAGAAGGGAAGTTTATTTGTAAAAGGAGTAGATATCTCTGCTTTCTCAAGTTTTGTACCTCTAAGAGCTTTTCTATCGTAAAACAAGGTATAGATAGGAGATTTAAAGAGCTCGTAAATTTCCTCAAGAACCCTCTCTGCTCCTCCAAAAGTTAGAAGCCAGTCGTGAACGAGAGCTCTCTTCACTTCCAATTCAATAGGCTCCTTTTCCCTTTAGAACAACAAAAAGTGTCTTTAAAAGGATTTTGAAGTCTTCCTTTAGCGAGACTTTCTCAACGTATTTTAAATCAATCCTGATTCTCTCTTTAAATGTTAGTTCATTTCTACCTGAAACTTGCCAAAGTCCGGTTATACCTGGTTTGACTGATAGGATTTTCTCCCTTTCCTCCCCATTAACTTCACTTGAGAAAAGTTCCTCTTTTAGATAGGGTCTGGGACCAACTAAACTCATGTCTCCCTTCAAAACGTTAAAAAGCTGTGGAAGTTCATCAAGGCTAAATTTCCTTAAGAATTTTCCGACTGTAGTTACTCTTGGGTCGTTCCCCTTAATCTTTTTGTACTTTTTGTACTCTTTTGCAGCTTCAGGGTTTCTCTCTAAGAACTCCTTTAACTCCTTTTCTCCGTTAACTTTCATTGTTCTAAACTTATATAAAATAAACTCTTTACCTTCTAAGCCCAACCTTCTCTGTTTGTAGATTACGCATCCTCCATCGAAAACCTTTATTAGGATAGCTATTAAGCTCATAATAGGGAGTGAAAGAAAGAGGAGAATACCTCCAAAGGAGAGGTCAATCAACCTCTTTCCCACTTTCCTGTAAAAGCTCTTTTCCGTTTCTCTAATAGCTAACATCAAACCTTATTATGTCATCCTCTCCTAGATAATTTCCGACCTGAACCTCTATTATCTCAAGAGGGGATGAGGTACTGTTAATGAGTTTATGTTTCTTTCCCTTTGGAACGTAAATGCTCTCGTTTTCCTTCAAGATTACCCTTCTGAGGGAACCGTTTTCTCCTTCAATCAGTACTTCAGCCTCTCCCCTAACAACAACCCAGTGTTCGCTTCTAAACTTATGAAGCTGAAGGCTTAAAGCTTTACCAGGATCAACGAAAAGCTTCTTTACCTTAAAACCTTTACCCTTCTCAAGCTCAACGTAGTAACCCCAGGGCCTAAAGACTTTAACGTGAAACTCCGTTAAAGTCCTTAGCTCTTCATCTTTTTCAAGTTTCTTGACAACTTCCCTTACCCTTTGACTTTCTCCTCTTCTTGTTATAAGTAGGAAATCTTCGCTATCAACGACTATGAGGTCCTCAACTCCTATCGTTGAAACTATCCTTTTATCAGCCAGAATAAAAGAGCCTTTAGTATCTATGTCAATAACTTGACCGAGTTTAACGTTTTCTCCCTCCTTATCCTTTAAGCTGTCGTAAAGCGCATCCCAAGAACCAAGGTCAGACCAGACTATATCCATAGGTATAACTGCAATATCTTCTGCTTTCTCCATGACTGCGTAGTCTATTGAGATATCCGGCATTTGGCTGAAGCTTTCAAGGAGCTCTTCAAAACTTAAAGAGCTAACAAGCCTGTAGATTTCTGGAGAATGCCTCCTGAATTCCTCAAGAACTTTTCCGATTTTAAAGGCAAACATTCCACTGTTCCAGAAGAAGTTGCCCTTTGATAAGTACTCAACGGCAACCTCAAAGTTCGGCTTTTCATGAAACCTCTTTACTCTAAAGGCACCTTCTCCAATCTCCTGGCCGGCTTCAATGTAGCCGTAGCCGGTTTCAGGCTTGGTAGGTTTAACTCCAAAGGTAACGAGGAAGTTTTCCCCTGCTATCTTTTTTGCCCTTTCTAAGTAGACCTTGAGGGCTTCCTCCGGAAGTATTAAGTGGTCAGAAGGGAAGATAAAGATAACTTCCTCTTCGTCCGCTCCTAGACGCTCAAGGGCAAACTTTGAAGCTAAAGCAATAGCTGGAGCAGTGTTCCTGCCGATCGGTTCAAAGATGAAGTTGTTAAAGTCCTTCTCCCCAAGGAGCTCCTCAATCTGTTTTTTAACGAGGAACTTGTGCCTTTCGTTTGTTACAACTATCAAGTCCTCTTCATTGAAAGTAAGCAAGGTTCTCTTTAGAGTACTCTGAAAAAGGGATTTCCCTGAGAAAATCTTAAGGAACTGTTTGGGCATTGCTTTCCTTGAGGCCGGAAAGAGCCTCGTACCGTTTCCTCCGCAGAGAATAACAGCTTTCATTTTATTAAAACCTCAGCAAGTTTTTTTGCCTCTTCTTCCCATAAAAATAGGCCTTCTCTTAACTTCTCCTTATCACAACTAAGTTTACCTCTTTCAAACAGGGAAAGGGCCTCCTTTAGCCCTTCTTTTGTGGGTTTAACGTAGATTGCACCTGGGCCTGCAGACTCGTGGAGCTCCGGTATATCGGAAACCATAACACAACATCCGCAGGCCCTTGCTTCCTGAGCAGGCATTCCAAAGCCCTCATAGATGGAAGGTAAAACGAAAAGATCAGCTCCATTATATAGCAATGGAAGTTCTTCTTCAGGAACGTACTTTAAATAAAGAATCTCGGAACTAAATTCTTTTATCTTCTTTTCAATAGTGCGGTTTTTCCATCCACTGTCTCCGGCGATAACAAGCTTATAGTGCTTTAATCTGCCTTTTGCTTTAAGTTCCATAAAAGCATCAATTAGAGAATCCAAGTTTTTTCTTGGTTCAATCGTTGAAACAAATAGGATATATTTGTTTAAATTTTTCCTGATTAAATAGTCCTTGACGAACTGTTTATTCAAAATTTTAAATTTTTTAAGGTCTACTCCTGGATGAACAACAGCATCTGCTTGCCTTGAGTAGAATTGTGAGAGTTTTTTTGCTGTTCCTTCGGAAACTGTAACTATTCTATGGGCCTCTCTGATACTTTTGTTAAAGTAAATCTTATATCCTAAACGGACTGTTGTCTTCATCGTTTCAGGAACTAGATGAACGTTAAAATCATGAACTGTAATAGTTTTTGTAACTCCTGTTTTAAGGAGGTTTGGCAGTATAGGAATTCCAGACCAAAAAACATTAAGATTAAGACGATTAATTAACCTATGGGAAAAATACCTTAACCAAAGACTTTTTGGAAGTTTCCTTAAAAACGGATTCTTTTCTACGATTAAGGTAAAATTTTCTTTATTGGAGAAGGGTAAATCCTCAATATCAAGTTGGGAAATTACAAAAAATTTAGCTTTCGGTAAAATGGACTCTAGGTTTTTAAGTAAATAAAAAATGTAGTTTCCAATACCGGTTCGTTTTCCGGCCAATGGACTACCGTAAACTCCGATCTTCAAGTTATTCTCCTTCAATGTGGCCTTTGCACCAATTTGAAATTAAATTATTAGACCCACTAAGAGAGTCAAGCGAGGGCTGGATATGAGAAGAGCTTTAATAACGGGAATCCGGGGACAGGATGGAGCCTATCTAGCTAAGTTTTTACTTGAAAAAGGTTATGAGGTTTATGGAGCAGACAGGAGAAGTGGAGATTCCTCAAACTGGAGATTAAGAGAGCTTGGAATAGAGAATGATGTAAAGATAGTTTACTTAGATTTACTTGAGTTAACCAATGTAATGAGAGTAATTGATAAGGTCAAACCTGATGAAATCTATAACCTGGCAGCCCAAAGCTTTGTGAAAGCCTCTTTTGAGCAGCCGATTTTAACTTCGGAAGTCAATGCAATAGGAGTTTTAAGGTTGCTGGAGGCAGTAAGGACGTTAAAACCGGATGTGAAGTTCTATCAAGCCTCTACGAGTGAAATGTTTGGTAAAGTTCAACAGATACCTCAAAACGAAAAAACTCCTTTTTATCCGAGGAGTCCTTATGGAGTAGCTAAGCTTTTTGGACATTGGATAACTGTTAACTATAGGGAATCCTACAATATATTTGCCTGTTCTGGAATACTGTTTAACCACGAATCACCTTTAAGAGGATTGGAGTTCGTTACAAGAAAGATAACTTACAGCCTCGCAAGGATAAAGTATGGCCTCCAGGATAAACTAATTCTTGGTAATTTAGAAGCTAAGAGAGATTGGGGCTATGCTCCAGAATACGTTGAAGGTATGTGGCTAATGTTGCAACAAAAGGAACCTGATGATTATGTATTAGCTACAGGAGAAACGCATACGGTGAAAGAGTTTGTTGAGGAAGCTGCAGCGGTAGCGGGATTCCATCTTGAATGGACTGGAGAAGGAGTAAATACAAAAGGCATAGATAAAAATACAGGAAAGGTTATAGTAGAGGTGTCACCAGAATTCTATCGCCCTGCGGAGGTTGATGTCCTCGTAGGGGATCCAAAGAAAGCGAAAGAAAAAATGGGGTGGTCTCCAAAAATCAAGTTTAAAGAACTTGTTAGAATAATGATGGAATCGGATTTAAGGAGAGTTTCAAATTTAGTTAGGTCAAAAAATGCTTGAATTTAAATCAAAAAAGGTTAGTTCAGAAGTTTTAATAAAGGAAATAACCAAAGAACTTACTAAACTAGATAAGGTTGTTGATGAAAGTTCAAAGTTAGAAACACCTTCTTCTACTTATACTATTGGCGATTTTATGAACTACCATGATGAGGAATTTATAAAGTTTGCTTATAAAGCAATACTCGGTAGAGAGCCTGATCCTGAAGGTTTCAGACATTACCTGGGAAAGTTAAGATCTGGAGAGTTTACAAGGACAGATGTAATAGTAAGGTTAAGGTATTCTCAAGAGGGTAGAGCTAAAGGTGTAAAGATCTTAGGAATTGGAAAGAGAGCTATTTATTCTTACTTATCTCATGTTCCCGTTTTAGGTTTCATTATCAAGACTCTTAAATTCTTCTTTACCGTTCCTAAATTTATGAAACTCATGAACTTTTTGGAAAATAGCATCTATAGAAATTTTCAGCTTATGGAAAAGAGAGTGCAACTCTTAGAGAGCAAACAGGAAGAGGACATCAGCTATATTACAAGTGAACTTATAGAAGAGAAAGGGAACAGTTTAGTTCTAAGAGCAAAATTAAAAAAACTGGAAGATAAGTTGGAGGAAGAATCAATCCCTTCAAAAATTACTGTAAAGATACGGGATTTAAATTTAGATAGAAGTCTTGATTATTACTCAAATTTTGAAAATATCTTTCGGGGAACCTCAAGTGAGATAAAGGAGAGACTTGCACAGTATCTTAAATTCATTCCTGAAAACCTTGCTAAGAATTATCCCGTTCTTGATGTCGGGTGCGGAAGGGGGGAGTTTCTGGAATTACTTAGTCAAAGAGGAATTAATGCAGTTGGAATAGATTTAAACCGTTACACTATAGCTCATCTTAGAGAACGGGGATTTGAAGTCTATAATAATGACGTTAATTCCTATTTAAAGAGAGCTAAAGGTCAATTCTCTGCAATAACTGCTTTTCAAGTTATAGAACATTTTGATCCTGATTACTTAAAGGAATTTTTAACTTTAACTTATGAAAAGCTCGTGCCTGGTGGGGTTTTAATCTTAGAGACTTTAAACCCTTGGAATTTTGAGGCTTTTCCTAGGTTTTACATTGATGAAACTCACGTAAAACCTATTCCTCCAGATACCCTTACTTTCATCCTTAATTGGGTAGGGTTTAAGGATTTAAATCTTATTTTTTCTTCTCCCTTAAAGGAAAAAAAGAGAAAGGATGATGATTTGAAGAAGTTCTATCTAGACTACGCTATTGTAGGGTATAAAAGATGATTGATATTAGAGAGATTCATCAATTTCACTCCGGAAGTGCTTATGGAGATGCAATAACAAACGGTATGTTTTTTATCCAAAATCTTTTAAGAGAGCTGGGGTTCAGGTCTGAAATATACGTTCAGCACATTGATGAAAGGTTAAGAGGAAAAGTTAAGCATTATTCGGAATATAAAAGTAGTAGCGAGAATATACTTTTTATCCATCACTCTTTGGGTCATGATCTTGATGACTGGCTTCTTTCTCTTAAAGAGAATTTAATCCTTGTCTACCATAATATTACTCCCGAAAAGTTCTTTCCGAAAGAATCCCCCCTTTACAGATATTCCATAAAAGGAAGACAGCAGTTAAAACTCTTGAAAGAAATCTGTAAAGCAGCAATTGCAGATTCGGAGCTTAACAGACAAGAACTTATAAGTTTTGGTTTCAGTAAAGATAGAGTTTTCACAATACCATTATTATTTGATATTAAGAGATTAAAAGAGCATCCATTTAACAAGAAACTATTTGATGAAGTAGTTAAGTACTTTAATATTCTTTTTGTTGGAAGAATTGTAGAAAATAAAAAGCAGGATCAGTTAATAGATGTTCTTTACTTTTTGAAAAAACTAATGGATAGGTCACCAAAGCTTATTTTGGTAGGAGAAACAACAAGTAAAAAGTATGAAGAATTCGTAAAATCCAAAGTTCATAAGTATAATCTTCAGGAAGATGTTGTATTTACTGGGAAAGTGACGAATGAGGATCTGTACACTTATTACAGAGCTTCCGATGTGTTTTTATGTTTGAGCGAACATGAGGGTTTTGGAGTTCCAATTGTTGAATCTTTTGCATTTGATTTGCCTGTTATAGCTTATGATTCTCCTAAAAGCAATATTAGGTATACTCTCAACAGAGGGGGAATTTTACTAAAGGAAAAGGATCCAAGAAAAATAGCAGCTTTAATATCTATCCTTTCTAAGAACAGAGCTTTAAGACGGGAAATTATTAAAACCCAGAGGGAAGCTATTAAATTTTATGAAAACTCTTACGTAATAAGTAAATTTTTTAGATTCCTTGAATGGTTAGAGTTAAAACTTAATAGAGAGAAAAAAGAAAAGATTCTTGAAAGTCAAAAATTGATTGAAAAGCCTAAAGTACAGATAGAAGGGCCGTTTGATTCTTCATACAGCTTGGCCCTGGTAAATAGAGAGATGGCTAAAGCCTTAGACAATCACTTTCCTAACAAAGTTGCGTTATACTCAACGGAAGGTTACGGAGACTTTGAACCAAATGAGGAATTCTTAAGTGGAAATCCGGATGTAAAGAGAATGTGGGAATTAGGGGAAAAAGGCGTTGTAGCAGATGTAGTAGCTAGAAACCTTTATCCTCCTAGAGTCTACGATATGAAAGGATTAATAAATATTATGAACTCCTACGGTTGGGAAGAGTCGGAATTTCCAAAAAAATACTTAAAAGACTTCAACAGATTTTTGGATGCTCTTCCCGTAATGTCTCCCTACGTTAAAAAGATTATGATAGATAACGGCATATCTATTCCGGTATTTGAGGTAGGTATCGGAGTGGATCACGTATTGAATGTAGAACCTAAAGAGTTTTCCCTAAAGACGAAAAAGAAGTTTAAGTTCTTACATATATCTTCAGGTTTCCCAAGGAAAGGTCTAGATGTCTTACTTGAAGCTTACACTTCTGCCTTTACAAGTAAAGACGATGTTGTTCTCATTATTAAAACTTTCCCTAATCCTCATAATAACGTTGAAGACCTTGTTGGTAAATATAAAAGTAAACCTAACTGTCCCGAAATAGAGTTGATTAACGAAGACCTTCCGTATGAATATATAGTAGGACTCTATAGAAAGAGCGACTGTTTAGTGCAGCCAACGAGAGGAGAAGGTTTTGGGTTGCCGATGGCGGAAGCTATGCTACTGGGAATTCCGGTTATTACTACAGCTTATGGAGGACAGAGTTACTTCTGCAACGATGAAAACTCATGGCTTATAGATTTTAAGTTTACTAAAGCTAAGACTCACATGAACTTGTTTAATTCCTATTGGGTGGAGCCTTCTAAAGAACATCTTGCTGATTTGATGCAGTACATATATAAAAACCGTGAGAGTAAAGAGGTAGAAGAAAAAATCAAGAAGGCAAAAGAAACTTTACTTAGAAAATTTAAATGGAGCGATTGTTCTCAAAGATTAATTAATGTAATTAACGAAGTAGAAAATCTTCCGGTTTTCCTAAATAAAAAAGTTAACGTTGCTTGGATAAGTACTTGGAATACCAGATGTGGAATAGCTTCCTATTCCAAATTTATCTTAGATAGATTTTCTGAGGATTTAAAAGTCAAAATTATTTCTAATAAAGTTCCTTCCGAAGAAATAATAAATATGCAGGAAGAGGATAATGTTACAAGGGTGTGGAAGCTCGGAGCAAAGCAAGAAATATACGATATATTAACGGAAATAGATAAAGAAGATATAGATACAGTTTTCATTCAGTATAACTTTGGGCTTATTGACATTAATTATCTTGGTAAACTAATAGAAGAGCTTAAGTTAAGAAATAAAAATGTATTTATAACTCTACATTCTGTTAAAGATGTAAATAAACCCGATTTTAAAGCATCACTAAAATGGATAGTAAAAGAACTATCCAAAGTAGACAGGATTTTTGTTCACAGTTTACACGACTTAAACTATTTAAAGGACATAGGTTTAATTCAAAACGTGGCTTTATTCCCTCACGGAGTAGAGTTAAGGAATTTATCTGAAAAGAGAATAGGCTTTTTTAAAAAAGAGCTTGGTTTAGAAGGTAAAAAAATCATTGCTTCCTTTGGTTTTTTACTTCCCCACAAAGGTATAGTAGAACTTATTGAAGCATTTAATCTAGTTAAAGAGCATTTCCGTAATTCACACCTGCTACTGCTTAATTCTCTATACCCCGTTCCTGAGTCTAAAGAATACCTTGAAACTTGCAGGGAAACGATAAAACGTTTAGGATTGGAGAGGGAAGTTACGTTAATCACCGATTTCCTTCCTGAAGATGACGTAAGGCACATATTGGCAACGGCAGATGTAGTAGTTTATCCTTACCAGCATACTCAGGAATCCTCAAGTAGTGCAGTAAGGTATAGCCTTTCCTTGAAAAAACCCGTTATCTGCACTTCGCTTGAGATCTTTGATGATGTTTCTGACGTGGTATTTTTTACAAAAGACACTTCCTACAGGAGTATTGCCGAAAAAATAAACTCTTTACTCAGTAAACCAGAAGAAGTGGAAAGGAAGGTTAAATCTATTGAAAGGTGGCTGGAGTGTGTAAGCTGGGATTCTTTGGCTGAGAGATTAGAAAACATTATAAAGTACTTTAAGGTTTACAATTAAGCTATAGATTAAATCTGATTTTTTCTATAGGTTTTTCAATGAGGAAAACGCCAATAACTGAAATTAAAATTACAATTATCGTAATCAAAAGTAAATAATATAGATTGTTAGGTGATATTCCTATATATTCCAGCAGCCATATGCTTAAAAAGTGTGATAGGAAAACCCCATAAGATAGACTACCTAAGAACCTATTAAAAGGAAGGTTCTTTTTGTTGATAATAGCCCAGTAAACAACAGGGGTACCTAAAATAATACCCAATAAAGTTTCTCTTGTATAGGCTCCGTAAGTATGTTTAACAACCACAAAGTAAATAAACCATGCGACACAGATTATGTATATAAAAAATAACGAGAAAAATTCTAAAGAAGTAATTTTCTTGTTTGCAATCTTCTGTAGGAAACTTCCTATCATAAAAATGAATAGAGTTCCTACAATAAGTCTGTAGCCGTAGTAATCTGAGTGAACAACATTCAAATTTGCAAGTGAATACACAATAAAAGAGCCGAAAAGTAGAAATAGCCCTAGTTTCCTGATTTTTATTAGGAGCGGAAGTAGTATGTATACCTGAAGTTCTGCTCCTAGTGACCATGCCGGTGGAATGAGCCACCAAGGGGGCTTAGTTGAGGTTAAGATTATTAAATTATCCTGTATGAACATATAATAGTTGAGGGGAATTACTAAAAAATTATTAGCAATATTCAACAAACTGAACTTTGGGCCTCCAAAAGAAGTAACCGCCAGAAAAATCAAGGTTATTAGACTTACGTAAAAGTAGAGAGGGTAAATCCTCAAAATTCTATCTAAGTAAAATAGAAGAGTAGATTTTCCTCTCTTCCAAAAAATATCAAGTAGCAAGTGAGTTACAACGTGACCTGCCAGTATGTAAAATATTACAACTGCGAAAACTCCCGGATTCATACCGTGAACTCTAAAACCTGTATGAGAAAGTAGAACCAAATAGGCTAAAAAGAACCTCAAATACCCGGTCATCCTCTTGACTCCTACTGCCACGCAAATTATACTATTAATGTGAAATTGTCCTTAATTGGAGAAGTTTTCTCCTCAAGGGGGGTAGGTGAGAGAAAAACAGAAGATTGCAAACTTGCAAAGATTAATCAGGAACGTAAAATTTAAAGTGTTGACTTGAGGATTATAAGAAAGTATAACTATACCAGAGAAATAATTAGGATTAAGATATTGAGAGGAGGTAAGCAATAGCAATGACCAAAACTCAGGTATCACAGCTCTATGTAACCCTCTTTGGTAGAGCTTCTGAAAAGGAAGGTAATGAGTACTGGGCTACCCACTATGACAACCAGTACGAAGCGGCCAAAGTAATGCTAACCCTTGACATTGTCAAAGATTACTTTGGTGATGCTTGGAACGACAACAAAGCGTTCATTGAATCAATCTACAAGAACACTCTCGGTAAAGATCCAGCTAAGGATCAAGAAGGTGTTAACTACTGGCTCAACGAGTTAAACTCTTTACTTAAGGAGGGTAAGAGCCTCACTGAAGCAAGAGCAAAGGTAGTGGTTGACCTAATCAACGCCGTTCACGAATACGAAAACAGCAATGATCCTGAAGCTAAAGCTGCTGCGCTTCAGTTTAAGAACAAAGTAGAAGTATCAGATTACACAGCTGAAAAGGTTGAAAAAGTTCCCGGTAAAACTAATGAAGAAGTTCTTCAAAACCTCAAGTACTTCAAGGAAGTAATAGCAAACGTTACCGATGACCCCGCTACTGTAGAGGCTGCTAAGAAAAAGGTTGATGAAGACCTTGTAGTTAAGAATGTGGCTCTTACTACCGGCAAGGATATTATTAAAGGTAGTGTATTTGATGATACGTTTAAGGCAGATTTACTTACTTTAAATGATGGGGACAGCATTGACGGAAGGGACGGTGATGATACTTTAACAGCGGAGATAAATACAAATATTACAGATGGTGTTACTATAAAGAATGTAGAAAATATTAACGTAACGTCATATGGGGATAACACAATAGATTTTAAGAACATATCAGGAGTAAAAACTTTTGCGACAGTGAACTCTACTGGAAAGATAACACTGAACAACGTTGCGGATGCGAGTGTAGCATTTAAGTTTAAAGGACAAACAACTAATGATTTAGAAGTTAATTACAAAGCAGGGACACTAACAGGCACAAATGATGCATTGTATGTAACATTTGACAATGCTAAGGATGTAAAGCTTGACGTAGATTCTGGATTTGAGACATTCACGATAACGAACACAGGGACAAGCTCAACGGATACACTGACAGTTCCTGGTGTTAGTACTTTAGTAATTGAGGGAGATGGAAGTATAGATTTTGGAGATGATCTGAACGGATTTAAGGCTATTAAAGCGTCTGGCTTTACAGGAGCGGTTTACACAGGAAAGGATACGGACAATGATGGGTTTGCTCAGAATGCAGTCACAGGAAATAGTGAAGGGACTTCTGTTTTTCTTGGAAGTGGAGATGACCAGATAGGATTTACAGACAATGCTGCTACAGGGAAAGCGAATACAATTAAACTTGGTGCTGGAAATGATACTTTAGATTTAACGACAAATAATGGTTACAACTATGTTTTTGGTGAAGAAGGAGATGATAATGTGAAGATTGATGATATTGATCAAAATGACTTGGTAAACCTTGGAGCTGGAACAGATACTTTAACACTTAACCTAAATGCTGGAAATTCAACAGCAGTACTGAAAGGTGTTGAAAACCTAGTAGTTAAAGGTGATGCAGATAATGATAGAAATGTTGATATTAACTATGCAGATAGTGCATTGAATGTAACGTTAGTGGCTGAGGAAGACAATGCTAACCTTACGATTTTAAATCTTACAGCTGGATCAACTGTTACTGTTGATCCGAAGAAGAATACAACGAATAGTGTAGATATTCTAAAAGTGACTTACAAGAATGTAGAGGATAGTACTACTATCAAAGTGAATACTGTTGTAAAAGCTGATACAGCAAACAGCGATGACATTACTATTGAGAACGTTAAGAATCTGACCCTTGAATTTGCAAAAGAAGTGGACCTTGAAACAACGGATTCTCAACTTGTGTTAAATGATAAAGTAGAAAACTTAACAATTAAGGCGTCCGAAGACTTCCAAGTTCATGATATAGTAGATGGAGGTACAGCAGGGCTTCAGACAATTACAATTGAAGGTCAAAAGGATGTTAGCACTGGAGATATTACAGATGAAGATAAACTAACAACTCTTACAGCTACAGCAAAAGGCGATTTAACGATTGGAACTATTGATAAGGCTGATAAGCTGACAGAAGTGACACTAACGGGTAAATCTGTAATAGTTGGTGAGATTGGAGATACGGATAATGGTGGAGAAGAAGCTGATATTCCAGATGAACTCTCAAGCGTAACAATTACAGCAACTGATGGTGATGTAACCTTACAAACTGCAGGAACAAACGATGATACTGCAGTGATTCAAGCGGAAAAATTAGGAACTGTAGAAATCAAGGCTGATAAGGGAAGCATACTTGTAGATGATAATGATGATACTGATGATAGTAACGTACTTATATCTGCCTCTGATGCAGATGGAATTACTATAAAGCTTACAGCGAAGACAGCCATTGGTGATGCATCTGATGAGAGTACGGATGGCTATGGTGCTGCAGCTGGTGATGATGCGGTGACCATTGAAAACACCAAGGGAGATGTGGATGTAGAGGTAGGAGGCTCTGCAACAGCTTCGTTGATTATCAAAGCAGGTAACGCTACTTATAACGACAATACTAAGGGTATTGTTAATCTTACTGCTTCAAACACAGGTGGTGGAGCGTTTGATGTATATAATGACTCACCAATAGCGGACAATAAGACATCCACACTTAACCTTGGAAACGCAGATACAGGAAAGACAAACATCCTCAAGGTAGAAGGTGTAGTAGCCAATCTGGTTATCAACGGTGGAAGCGGAAATGATACTGTTGAATTTTCTGACCCAGGAAACTTTGCTAACTTTAAAACAGCAACAATAAACCTTGGTCAGGGAACTAACAAGCTTGACCTTAGTGGAATGGATCTCCAATATGCTCCTGATGGAACAGACCTAGGTACTGATAATGGGGTAGTAGCTAACTTCTCCAGTAGTCAGATTACGATTTATGGTACAGACACTAATTCATCTGCTGATGATAAGACAGTAGATTCTTTAGAGATTAAGCTTTACGATGCTGATGGTGATGAAGATGCTACAAATACTCACCAGAAGGTAGTTGAGAAGTCCTGGACTATAGATACAAACGGAATTACAAGCTTTGTTGGAACTAGCCAAGCAGACTACATTGTTGCTAACAACACGGGAATGACAATCGATGCTGGTGGTGGAAATGACACTGTTAAAGGTGGGGCTGGAGCTGACACGATAGATGGTGGAACTGGAAACGATACAATCTACGGTGGCGATGGAGGTGACACAATTACTGGTGGAGCAGGGAATGATAAAATCTATTTGGGTTCAAACGATGGAGATGCAGATAAAGTCAAGTTTGAAAACACGACAGATGGTCAGGATGTAATTTATGACTATGTAGCAGGAACGGATAAGCTGCTCTTTGACAATACGAACTTTGTAGTACATGGTAATACATCAAGTGGAATTGATATTACTACTGCTGCTCAGGGATCTACGAAAGCAGCAGAGGCTTATGAAGTGATCTGTGTAACAGATAATGCAGCAGCTGATTGGTCAGATGTGGTTACTAAAATTGATAATGCAATTACAGTTACTGATGCAAACGCAGATGGTAATTATGATAACGATGATAAAACTATAATTCTTATTGATAACGGAACGGATACTCGGGTTTATTACTTCAATGGAGATCAGGATGCGGGGGGAGATATTGACTCTAATGAGCTTAATTTGATAGGAACTTTAGATGGAATTTCTGACTGTTCGAGCATTGATCAAGCATCTTTGGTAAGCGGATATATTACTCTTGTTTAAATGTAGTTGAAGGTTTTACTGAATTGAATTAGTTGATGGGCAGGAGCTTCCTGCCCGTTTTTTTTTTTGGAGTTTAGGTGTTAATTCTGCAGAATGGCTAAAAGTGATTTAAGATTTTCTTTGGAGTTGCTTTAGAAGTCTCAATAATAAATATCTTGGTATTTTTCAATCCTGTTATAGAAAAGTTCAATTCTATCTTTTACCTTTTGGGTTTTGGATGTACCATGGCTTGTAAGGTGTTCATCGAATGAGAGAAGATTTTCAAAGACGAGATGAAAAACGAAGTAAAACGTATGAACAAACAGTGGGGAGAACTTGCCAACAAAATGGAACTATAGTAGGAGATATAGTTGAAGACCTAATGGTGAACGTAAAAAAGAGGAGAGAGGGTAAGAGAGAGAGGAGTACGACGTTGTAGGGACATGAGACGACAAAGTATTTCTAATATACGGAGAGTGTTTGAAAAATCATCCAAATAAAGAATAAAACTCCCAGATTGAAAAGGATAAACTTAGCTAAAACAAATAGTTAGGCTATGTGAGAAGGGAGTGTCCACCCAAGTGTGTAAAAATTTCAAACCTTAAACCTAAAGAAGGGTGGACACATGAATGATATGCCCCCATTTTTTTGAACACCCAAAAATATAAACCTCTCTCCTTTCCATAGAACACCTTTGACGGTGATAAATAAACGAGTGAAGAATGAGGCCTTTCATAGTTGTATCACTCAACCCACTCAACTACTTTCCTCCGGGCATCTTCAATATCTTCAAAAAACTCAAAAGAAAGAAGTTCTTCCCTGAGATGACTGTGAAAACTCTCTACATAACCGTTCTTGAAAGACTCTCCAGCAGGTATCACTATCTCCTCTATTCTGTACTTTTTAACAACTTTTCTAAACTCCTCTGACCTAAATTCGCTACCGTCATCTCTGATAATTACTTTTGGTGCTCTGTGGATGGAAATAAGTTTTTCAAGGTGTTTGAATGCTCCTGTCTACCAGAGGAATGAAGACATAACGGGAGTAAACGTCTATGACGTTAAGTATCCTGATTCTAATTTCCTTTTCTGTCCTGTCTTCTATTATGTCCAGGCTCCATACGTGATTGGGGTACTCGGCCACAGGAGGTTGTCGGTAAAAAGCTCTCTTCCTGTATCCCTTCCTTTTTACCGACTTTTGAAGGTTCAGTTCTCTGTAAAGCCTATACACCTTTTTGTGATTTACCTTGAATCCTTGATGTCTTAAAACGGCTCTAATCCTCCTGTAACCGAAACTGGGATGTTTGTAAGCTATCTCCATGATGGCTTCTTTGAGGTCTTCGCTTTTGTCCTTACTACAGTAGTAGTAAGTGAAGCGGCTAATTCCCAGTCTTTTGCAGGCAACTGTAACTGGTACTCCAAGCCGCTTGAGTTCCTTTACTATGTCTTTAAGCCCTTCCTTGGTTAGAGGTTTTTTTTAATGATCTCTGTGAGAGCCTGAATTTTCAATTCGTTTTCAGCTAAGAGTCTTTTGAGCCTTGCGTTTTCTTCTTCCAATACTTTAAGCCGCTTGGCTTCTGATGCCGAAAGTCCTTTGTGTTTGCTTCTCCAGCTGTAGATGGTATTGGGGGATATGCCATATTTTCTTGCTACTTTCTAGACAGATGAACCGGGTAGTTCTGCTTCTGCAAGGATGCGGACAATCTGGTCGATGGTAAATCTCTTCTTCATCTCTGCCCCCTTGCGTTCAATTTTATGTGTTCAGGCTGTCCAAAATTTGGGGGCATTCAACCTCAAAACTTGCGCATAGAAAGAAGGCCATCTTAGTCAAGAGAATAAACTTTCTTTCTTCCTCTAAAGAGGTAGAAGTTTTAGTTCTCATTATGTTCCTATACGCTCTGAATAGCTTTTATTAATTTTTCTTTAAAGTTTTTAAAAGAAAACATTTTAGCTCTTTCCATTCCTGCAAGAGAAAGTTTTGAGTTGAGAGTCTCGTTAGTTGTTATTTCAACTAGACCCTCAGCAATTTCTGAAACTTTGAGAGGATTTACGTAAAGTGCAGCACTTCCGCAGACTTCGGGTAGTGATGAAACGCTTGAAGTTAGAACCGGAGTGCCGAGGGCCATTGCCTCTAAAACTGGAAGCCCGAAACCTTCTTTAAGGGAAGGGAAAACAAAAGCCCTTGAAGTTTTCATAAGTACCAGTTTTTCAATGTTACCTACGTATCCGAGGTAGATTACTTTATTCTTGTACTTTTTGTTCTCAAGATACTGCTTGAATTCGTCGCTTCCAAATCCTAGAGGTCCAGCCAGGACCAGAGGAATTTTGATTTTGTTGTATACTGAAAGGAACGCTTCAATTAAGCGTTTAATGTTTTTTCTCTTTTCAAGAACGCCGACGTAGAATAAAAAGCTTCCTTTTTTCAAATTGAGTATTTGGAGTAAGGAGTTTTGTACGTCTTCATTGAGCGCAAGTTTTTTCTCTTCTTCGTAGATGGGTGCAGGCTGATAGATGGTAACAAGTTTTTCTTCATATTCAGGGAATACCTCAAGGCATTCTCGGCGGGAAAATTCACTTACACACAGGACTAATTTTGATTTTTCAAGTGCGGTTTTGAGCCTTTTGAGGAAAATTTTGGGATTATCAGGAATAAAGGTTGACTTTAAAGGTATCAAGTCATGGATAACCTGTACTGTAGGGTAAGGAGCTACAACGTTCATCGGAGAAATGGATATAAAAAGTGAATAGTCGGTAGGGAGGGTTAGTTTTAAAGATCTATTAAATGGGAGGTAATCGTTGATGTGTGTATAATCGTAAAAGTGCGGTATATTTACAAATCCTTTAACGAACTTAAAATGGGTAAGGTTTATATCAAAATCAAAATCGTACATATTTGGGTTAAAAGGAATAAAATCTCCTATCCACTTTTGTTTTAGTATTATCTCAAGAACTTTAAAAGGTAGTAATTTCCTCTTAAAACTTTCTTGAAGTGTTCCTGTAAGCTTTTTAAGAACATTAAGAGTATAGATAGTTCTGTTTTTATCGTATTTGGCTGAGGTTAAAAGGTGGACTTCGTAGCCAAGTTCGTAAAGGGCAGTAACCAACGATCGTGAAAAGTATCCTATTCCCCGTTGAAATTTAAGTTCAAGATCGTATCCGGCAATAAGGGCTTTCACTACTATTCCTCCCAGACCAGAATACTTGGTATTTAGCTTGACATATTCTATCAGTGATTTTAGAATTAGTTAGAATTTTTAGCAAGGAGGATTCGAGGATGGCCGAAGTTATTATTAACGGAAAGAAGTACGAAATTGAAAAGCTTCCGAAGGAAGCTGTTGATTTAATCAATTCAATTAAATTTGTTGATAATGAACTACTAAGATTGCAAAACCAAATAAAAGTTAATTTAGCAGCAAAGAATTTTTACTTCCAGCAACTTCAGGCTATTCTTTCAAAGCTGGAAAAAGGGGATTCCAGCGAGAAAATAAGTTTTGAATAAAAGGTTAAAAGTTGAAAATAATCCGTTTAAAAGGAAACAATAAGGAAGAACAAGTAAATATATTAAGAGAATTTCTGAAACTCTCAAGGCGCTCTTTTATTTTTACTGCTTTCCTTAGTCTATTTATCAATGTGCTGATGCTTCTGCCTGCTATTTACATGCTTGCAGTTTACGACATAGTTGTTCCAAGCAGGAGCGTTGAGTCTTTAATCTTTATAACTGCTATTATTGTTTTCCTTTACGGAATTTGGGGAATTTTACAGTTAATAAGGTCAAGAATCTTAGTACGGGTAAACAGTAAACTTGATTCTTTTTACGATAAAAAGATTATCAATGCTACTCTGGACTTTGCCCTAAAACACCCGACAAAGGCTACAGCTCAACCTATAAACGACTTCAATCAGATTAAGCAGTTTTTAACCGGTCCGACAATCTTGGCTTTCTTTGATATTCCTTGGGTTCCGGTATACCTGGCAGTTATGTTTGTGTTTCACCCCTACTACGGGTACTGGGCTCTTGGAGTAATGGCTGTTGTTTCCTTTATTACGCTATTAAACGAATTAACAACTAAGGAGAGTTTAAAACGGGTAAATGACCTTCAGATAAGAAGTAACAGGTTTATGAACCACGTCCTGCAGAACGTTGAAGTTGTTGAATCAATGGGAATGAGGGGGAGGATATACAGAAAATGGAGGGAAATTCACGATAGGCACTTAAAGGCCCTTCAGGAAGCAAACGATAAGGCTGGAACTTGGAGTAACTTAACTAGGACCTTAAGGATAATGTTCCAATCTCTAATTTACGGACTCGGCGGTTACCTTGCTATAAACCTTCAGATTACGGGAGGAATGATCGTTGCAGGTGCAATTCTTCTTGGAAGAGTCCTTGCGCCGGTGGATATGCTCGTAAATACCTGGAGGAACTTTTCTTCAGCAAGGCTTGCTTATAAGAGGTTAAATCAGCTCTTGAGTGAGTTTGAGGAAAAGAAAGAGGTAATGAAACTTCCTGAGCCGAAAGGGGAAATAACATTAGCTCACGTTGTCGTAATTCCTCCAGATTCAAAAGAGCCTGTTTTAACGAACGTAACTTTTAGGATCAATCCGGGAGAGCTCGTTGCGGTTATAGGACCAAGTGGAGCAGGTAAGAGTTCTCTAGTGAGAACAATTCTAGGGATATGGCCTCCTGTTAGTGGAGAAGTTCTAATAGACGGAGCAGATATAAAACAGTGGGATAGGGAGTACTTGGGGAAATTTGTAGGCTATCTCCCTCAGGATATTGAACTTTTTGAAGGAACTGTTGCTGAGAATATAGCAAGGTTTGAGAAGGTAGATCCGGATAAAGTCCTTGAAGCCTCAATCCTCGCAGGAGCCCATGAAATGATTCTTAAACTTCCCGAAGGATACAATACTTACATTGGGCCTGGAGGAATCACCCTCTCAGGGGGCCAAAGGCAGAGGATTGGGCTTGCAAGGGCCCTTTACGGAAATCCGAGAATAGTTGTTCTTGATGAACCTAACTCAAATCTTGATGATGCAGGAGAAAGGGCACTTATGAACGCTCTTTGGGAGTTAAAGAAAAGGAAAGTTACAACGATTGTTGTTTCCCATAAAGTTAACATCCTTGATATAGCCGATAAGATAGCTTTCTTGAAGGATGGCAAACTTGCAGCCTATGGAGATGCAAGGAAGATTCTTGAGATGTTGAGAGCTCCAAAGGGGAACATCAATTGAGAGAAAGAAAGGACTTTGGAGAGAATAAGTACATACTTTTGGGGTTATTTACTATCGGTATTGCCTTTACCGTTGTTGTCGTGTGGGGATTCTTTTCAAAGATTGAAACCTACGTAATAGCTCCTGGTAAAGTTGTTATTGAGACTTTTAAAAAGCCTGTTCAGTACAAAGAATGGGGAAACGTAAGTAGAGTTTTTGTTAAGGAAGGAGATTTCGTAGAAGAAGGGGAACCTTTAATTGAACTTGAAAAACTTGAACAGAGAACGAATTACAGTGTTTTAAACGCTGAGTATTATAACTTGCTGGGGAAAAGGGACAGGTTAATATCTGAAAAAAAGGGTTTAAGCAAAATCTTGTTTAGTAAAGAGTTTTTGAATCTCAAAGATAGTAAGCTTAAGGAAAAAGTAAGAAAGGTACAGGAAGAACTCTTTAAAAAGAGAAGAGATGAACTGAATCAACAGATATCAGTCCTAAAAGAGAAGATAGCTCAAACCGAAGCTAGAATTAAAGGCCTTAATGAGATACTATATGTAAAGATAAATCTTTTAAATAGTTATAGGAATGAAATTGAAGAACAGAGGTATTTAGTTGAAAAAGGTCTTGTTAACAATTATAGACTTCTTGACCTTGAAAGGGATAGGGATAGAGTAATATCTGAGATTGAGGATATAAAAACTCAAATAAAACAGCTTAACGCTCAGGTTTCAGAGTATAAGAAGCAAATCTCTCTACAGTTAAAAAGTTATAAAAGCAAGGTTACTCAAGAGCTTGAGGAAGTCCTTTCAAAACTTGATGAAATTAGACCTAAACTAAAATATGCAACAGAAAGAGTAAGAAAGACCGTAATAAAAGCTCCCTGTTCTGGACAGGTTATTGGCCTAAAGGTTTACTCTAAGGGAGAGGTTGTAAAGCCAGGAGATATTCTTATGTATATCGTTCCGAAAAAAGAATCCATATTTATTATGGCTAAAGTCTTTCCAAAGGATAGGGACAAAGTTCACGTAGGTCAAATGGTCGACTTACAATTCCCTTCCTTCCTAAGCATAGCTGCCACATCAGTTGAGGGAAAAGTATCCTACATTTCCGACGATACCCTTCCAGATGAGAAGGATAGAAGGTTAGAATACTACGAAGCTCATATAGTTTTAACCGAAAAGGGGAAGAAACAGCTAAGGGATAATGGTTTTATTCTAGTCCCAGGGATGCCAGCCGTTGCCTACATAAAGGCCGAAAGACTTTCTCCGATTGAGTACCTAATACAACCTCTAATAATTCTTATAAAATCGGCATTCAGGGCAAGTTAATGATCAGAGTTGTAGCTTCCTTGGCTATAGTTTTAGTTTTCCTCTTTAACGCAGAAGCTAATACTTTAGAAAATCTTTTAAAGATAGCAGAGCAGAAAGACTATAAGCTAACTTCCCTGCTCTATCGTAAGGAAGCCGATAAGTACAGAACTGAACAGTTTAGGGCTCAGAGGAGACCTCAATTTTCAATAAGTACTTACTTTGGATGGCAGGAGTACAAGCCTTACTACTCAAGCGAAGTAAGACGAACTTTAAAGTACTATTACCTGGTCCTGAGACAACCTGTTTATCATCCGGAGATTAAGGCTAAAATTGAACAGAGTGAACTTTACAGTAAAGTAGATGAACTTAAAGTACAACAAGAGAAACAGTACATTAAATATTTGGTAGTAACTACTCTTTTGCATTTAAGTTATTCAAAAACAAAAAAATTACTGTATAGTAAGTTAATTAATCTTGAGTTTGAAAGGCTTAAGAGAGTAGAAGAACTCATTAAGAGAAAGAAGGAAACGCAGGATACTTTATTCAATATTGAGAAGTCATATCAGGATGCGAAATTTGGTTTAAGAGAATCGGAAATTGAAGCTGACAGTACTTTAAAAAACTTAGAACTGATAGTTGGTAAACTTAAAAGTAAGCCTACTTTAAATTTAATTGATTCCCTAGAACCGTTCCTCAATAAAGCTGAGGAGCTTAAGGGTGATATAGCAAATAATTTTGAGGTAAGAATTGCTGAAGAGAATATTAAAATAGCCAGAAGCGAAATAGATGTAAGGTCATACAATAGGTACCCTAAGGTTGACTTATCGTTCAGTTACAGTTATACCTCTAGTTCAGCAGTATCGGTGGCTTCAAAGGATAAGAGGGCAGCTATAACCGTTGACTTTCCCCTGTATCAAGGAGGATTGATAACAGCCCAGAAACTAGAAGCCCTTGCCCTTGAGAGAGCTGCAATAGCAGAGAGAGAAAACACCTTACGGGAAAAGAGAACTCAGCTTGAGGACAGTTTGGAAAGGTTAAGAAAAGCCACCGAGAACCTTAAGTATTTAAAAGAAAAACTAAGAATTGATGAAAAGTTGATAGCCTTAAATAGAGAAGGATTAAAGCTTGGAGCTAAAACAGTATTTGACCTTCTCAACAGTAAAGAGTCTTACTTAAAGGACAGACTTTCTGCCATTGAGGAGGTACATAAAGGCTTGACAGCTTACCTTGAAGTCCTTTATTTAACGGCTAACCTAACAGAAGACAATCTTAGATTTGCTAATTCATGGTTTAAATGGGAAAATGCAGAGATTGAAATTTCTAATAGAACTTGTAAAGAGGGACTTTAAGGAGAGGTACGTCGGCTCAGTTTTGGGTATCTGGTGGTCTTTCCTTTGGCCTGCAATCAATATTTTTATTTACACAGTTATATTCTCAAAGGTAATGGGAGCGAAGATTAAAGGAATACCAACAACTTACAGCTACGGCCTATATCTTGCTTCAGGATTAATACCGTGGAATGCTTTCTCAAATACTGTAGTGAGATCATCAAATGTATTTATTGAAATGAGACATATAATAACGAAGGTTCCTATTTCTCTACCTTTGCTGCCTCTTACTGTTGCAATTTTTGAATCTATAACATTTGTAATTGGTATGGGAATTTTACTTTGCGTTCTTTTTATCCTCGGGATTGAGCCAAGTTCATCAGTTGTTATTGTGCCTGTAGCATATGTTGTTCAACAGGTTTTTGCGTATAGTCTAGGTTTGATTTTAGCAACTTTGAATGTTTTTATAAGAGATATTCGGGAAATTGTAAATGTAATTATGCAGATATGGTTTTGGTTTACTCCTATAGTTTACGTTGAATCAATACTTCCGGAGAAAGTAAAAGAAATTGTCAATTTAAATCCGGCCTATGCTTTCATTCAGGTTTATCAAAAGAGTTTTGTAGTAAGAGAGCAGTTAAATTTTGAAACTTTCATTTTTGTATCTGTTTTCTCACTGTTTTTACTTGGTTTAGCTATTTTTATTTTTAAAAAACTAGAAAAGGATGTGAGAGACTTCTTATAGGATGGTTGAGGTTAAAGACTTAAGGAAGAGGTTTAAGCTTTATAAGAAACCGTCAGATAGGTTAAAAGAGATTCTCTTTAAAAGGAAGTATCATAGTATCTATGAAGCTCTTAAGGGAGTTTCTTTTACGGTTCAAGAAGGAGAGGTTTTGGGGATAATAGGGCCCAACGGTGCAGGAAAATCAACTCTCCTTAAAATCTTAACTGGAGTTATTCTTCCAGATGAAGGAACGGTAAAAGTAGACGGTAGGATTACCGGCCTTTTAGAGCTGGGGACTGGATTTAACTTTGAGATGACGGGACTTGAGAATATCTATCTGAATGGAATGCTCTTAGGAATGGAGAAAGAGGAAATAAGTAGTAAGCTGGAGAGGATAATAGAGTTTTCTGAGCTGGGAGATTTCATATTTGAGCCTCTCAAGACCTATTCCTCTGGAATGGTAATGAGGTTGGCCTTTTCAATAGCTATCCATGCAGATCCTGATTGTTTCGTTGTTGATGAAGCTTTATCGGTGGGAGATGCACACTTTCAACAGAAGTGTATGAGAAGAATTAAGGAGTTTAAGGAGAAAGGAGGGTCAATAATTTTTGTTTCTCATGACCTTAATGCAGTTAAAATTTTGTGTGATAGAGCAATTCTTCTTCATAAAGGTGAAGTTCTTGAAGAAGGGAGTCCAGAGAAAGTTATTAATAGGTATAACTTTTTAATAGCTAAAATGAACGATGAAGAAGGGGTAAAGTTTGATATAGAGAAAAAAGAGTCTTATGGAACTTTTGAAGTTAAAATTGAAGAAGTTGAATTTAAGGGAGCAAACTCAAATAGCAACACAGTAAGTAGCGGTGAAGAAGCAGAAGTAAGGATTAAGTTATTTGCTTACAAAGATATTGAAAATGCAACTGTTGGAATTCTCATAAGGGATAAGTTTGGTCAAGATATATTCGGAACAAACACTTTTCATTTAAAGAAAAAAATAAGACTTAAAAAGGGAAAAAAGTATGAAGTCAAATTTAAATTGCCCGTTAATTTAGGACCTGGAAAGTATACTATAACAGTTGCAGTCCATGAAGGTGAGGTTCATTCTCAAAGGTGTTACCACTGGATAGATAACGCTTGTTCATTTGAGGTAGCAGGCTTTAAGAAAGAATTCTTTACCGGTTTAGTTTATTTACCAACAAAAGTGAATTATGTTGAAATTAATTAATGAAAAGAGAAATTTAAAATAACTTTAGGGTTATGCCAATAGCTTTATGTAAGCTATACTGCTATCCTAAGATAAACAAACTTCTCAACAGCACTCGTAAAGAGGGTTCCGTTCCTTGCGTTCCTAGTAGGCATAACGCAGTCGAACATATCAACGCCTGCCTCAACAGCCTCTAAGATGTCTTCGGGAGTTCCAACGCCCATTAAGTAGCGAGGCTTATCCGGTGGAAGGTTGGGAGCTACCAAGCGGGTAATTCTGTACATCTCCTCCTTCAGCTCTCCTACGCTAAGACCTCCTAACCTTGAATTTCCATCTGTTGAAACTACGGTAAACTTAAACAAAAGCTCCTCCTTCAAAATCAGTTTAGAATTATGGTATAAAGCTTGCTGAAGAAAAAGCAAGGAAGGAAATTTAGTTAAGTCTTTTCTTAGGTTAATTGAAACTATATTTAGATATGTAACATAACCGATCAAATCCGCTAGCTTTGTGGAGAAACTTGGAAGACAAGATGGAAAGGAAGAAAACTCTTATGGCTTTTAAAACACCTTTAAAGGAAAAGCTGGTTAAAAGGTACATTTCAAATAAGTACTCAGCAGAACCTCTCTTTAATATGTCTTTGCAACAACTTAAAGAGGACTCTTTCTTTGCACTGATTTTTGAAGAACAGCTTATGGATAGGTTAAGTAACGACTACCCTTGGCTTTTGAAAAAAATTCCAATTCTTGTAGCCGTTTCAGGCACCAAAAGTTTTAAGCTTTCTTCTTCTTTTAAACCTTCTTTAATAGTTAGTTTTTCTCCTAAAGAGATTTCTACTTTACCAAGAAAATTGGCTTTTTTAGAAAGGAAAATAAAAAAAGAACCAAAGAAAGAGGGAAAAAATAAGCTGATAATTGTTGGAGCTTCTACGGGTGGACCGAGATTAATAGAGAAGATACTCGTTTCCCTTCCGGAAGATTATCCACACTCCTTATGTATAGTTCAACATTTTCCTAAAGGTTTTAGCAAGCGTTTTGCAGAAAGGCTGAATTCTATTTCTAAATTGGAGGTATTAGAAGCAGAAGAAGGAATGGAACTTATACCAGGTAGAGCTGTAATAGCCAAAGCCGGTTATCATCTTCATCTTCAGCAAAACAGAGAAAAAATAGTTTGTAAAATTGTTCCGAACATTAAAGGTTTGTTCTTTGTTCCTTCTGTAGATGAAACCTTCTTTTCAGCTTTAAGTGTTATAGGGAGTAAAGATGTTGTTGCTGTCTTACTTACAGGTATAGGGTACGATGGGGCTGAAGGGATGGTTGCTCTTAGGAAGGCTGGAGCTTTTACCATTGCTGAGAGTGAAAAAACAGCGGCTGTTTATGGAATGCCTAAAGTTGCTAAAGAAAAAGGAGGAGCTGTTAAAGTTCTTGATTTTCCCGATATTCAAAAGTTTATATTTGAACTTGGAGAAAGTTAAATTTAAAGTTTCTACCTTTTCCTATAGAAGAAATTGTTTCCAAAACGTACAACTTCAAACATATCTGGGACATTAATATTTTCCGCATGTCCAAGGAAAAGGAACCCTTTTGGATTAAGCATTTCATAAAATGTTTTTATCACCTGTTCTCTGTTTTTTTGGTCGAAGTAAATTAACATATTGCGAGAAAGTATGATATTAAATTTTCCAAGCTTTAGCATATTATTCCTATCTAGTATATTCACTGTAAGAAAATTTGCATTTTCCCTTAAAAATCTTTTAATTTGGTATCTATTATCGGCAGTCTTTTTGAAGTATTTCTCAAGGAGCTCCTTGTTTAGTTTATGAACACTTCTGGACCTGTAAATTCCTTTCTTGGCTTTGTTGATTACATTTGTATCAATGTCTATTCCGAGAATCATAAAATCGTACCGTTCTATGTACTTCCCTTCTTCTAGAAGGTAAATCATTATAGAGTAAACTTCTTCTCCTGAAGAACAGGGAGCGCATAGAATTTTTATAGGTTCGCCCGTAACCTTGTTTTTCA
Source organism: Thermovibrio guaymasensis (assembly GCF_003633715.1). Lineage (NCBI taxonomy): Bacteria > Pseudomonadati > Aquificota > Aquificia > Desulfurobacteriales > Desulfurobacteriaceae > Thermovibrio > Thermovibrio guaymasensis. The sequence continues at coordinate 74,042 of NZ_RBIE01000003.1, read as the reverse complement.
CTAATTCAGGTATACAGTAATCTATGAGAACTTGAAACTGATAAGATTCCCTGAAAAAGTAGGTTTCATTGATTGTAATTCTATTTATAAGTTCAGTTAGAACCTTTTTGTTTCTACCTAAAGAAATATCCAAAAGAAATTTATTAAAATCAGAATAAGACAAAGATTCAATAAAGTCAGAGAGCTTATGTTTATAGATGTCCTTGAATTTTTTTTCATCAAAAGTTATACCAGATATTTTTGTTAAGGTATCAAAGAGCAATTTTAGTTCTTTTTCAGTCGGCTTAAGACTCATAAGCTCTCCTTAGTAATAAATCTGTGTTAAGAATGCTTAATGCTTCACCATTTTCGTCGACAATTGCCTTTGAAAAGATGTTTCTCTTATTAGAACCAGTAATTTGACTTGTGGAAGTCTTCGTTAATCCTTCAACTTGGGAAATTGGGATAGCGATGTTCCTGTTATCTTTCTCTACAATTAAGTAATCTGCTCTTTTCAAATCCAGTCTAATTTTTTCGTCAAGCTCATTGGCAATGTTAAGTATAGGGAAGATTTCTTGCCCCACCTGAACAATTCCTCCAAGGTTCCTATAGCTTGTTACTCTAGTATTTTCAGAGCGTACAAGTTTTTTTACATTTTTGAGCTCAATTCCTATTCTTACATTACCAATTTTAACGATTAAATAAGTATTTTCTTCTTCTGAGCTTTCTTTTTTATGTTCCTCCTTTTTGTGAACTGCAGTAGATTCCTTCTCAAGAATTTCCTCTAGAAAAGAAGAGGAAATTAAAGGGATAACGTCATTGTTAGTATTTATAAAATCACTTAAAATGTCATTACTTTTAAAACTTTTAGTTTTTTTATCTTCTGTAATTTCTATAATATCCTCAACTTTGTCAACCACAAGTGCAAATGTTTTTTTGTTTTTTTCAAGAATTACAAGAAACTTTTCTTTGGTTTTTTCTTCAATTTCCAAAAGTTTTTTGAGATTTCCTGCTTTAATAGCTTCTCCACCTACAGAATATACCTCACTTATCCACTTTTGATCCGATAGACGGACGCCGGAAATAGAATCCAATTCTACTACTTTTCTTACGAGTCTTGCATCAATACAAAATTTTTTACCTTCTATGGTTACTTCAAGGTAGTAACTCTTTTTCCTTTGTTGTGACTTTTCTAGCTTCTCTCTCTCTGATTTCAGATTAAGAAAAGGAACCTTTAAGTTTTCAAAGATCTTAACATTAAGTTCTTCAACAAACCCGTTTCTTAGAGCAAAAACAGAAACTTCACTGTTTTCTATTTCTACTTTTTTAGCCTCTTCAATTGTTATCACCTGAGTAACTGGAAGGGCATACGCTTTAGAATCAATCTGTATGATAACAACTGTAACCCGATTTTTATCAAATAAACTGTCTAGAGAAGGGTTCTTTTTATTAAAGAGAATACTAGGGGATATTAGCGGGTAGATATTTTTATAGTGTTTCACAAAACCTAAAGTGTGAGAAGAAAGGGAAGAGTTTATTTTCAGGTCTCTTTGATCTACCTCGATTATGGATTTAATATTCTTAGCCTTTATTGCTAAGAATTCCTTTCCTATTCTTACAACAAGAATATTCTCTTTCATCTTTCACCCAGATAAATTAGGGTTTAAGAGGCTAACTTAGCCAATCTATTTGCTATCTCTTCCATCTGCTTTGTGTTTTTTAATATCAGATCTGCAGCCTCTTTAGATTCTGTTACATTTTTCAGGGAAATAGAAGCTGCTTCCTCTATCTGTTGGGCAGCAATTTTGGATTGCTCAACCATTTTTTTAAGAGTCTCTGCAGATTCTAAAAGCCCATTTGCGACGTTAAAGCTTTTCTCTATTTCTTCCTCACTTTCTTTAAGTTCAAATTTAAGATTCTGAAGTTTATCTCTCTCTCTGTCGAGGGAAAGTATCAAATTATCAATGTCGGATAATATAGATTCGATTTTTTCCATTAAAACTTCTATTGTGTTCTCTGCCCTGTCAAGCTGTTCTTCTGCATTAACAGCAAGGTCCCTAATATCGTTGCTCACATCGTTAAAACCATCTCCCAGTTCTCCTATCCGCGCAGCTTCAATAAGTCCACTTACAGCAAGATTTGTTATTTGAATAATGGTATTCTCTATCCTTCTGCACAGCTTCTGAATTGTTTTAACTTTTAATCTTATCGAGTTGATATCACTCTTTCGTCTAAGTAGAAGATCAGAAATTTCTCTTACTTTTTCCTCAATTCTAGAGATTGACTCCATAATAGACTGAAAGTTTTCCTTGCTCATCCTTAAGCCTTTTACCAAGTCTTCTAAGAAGGTATTCACTTCAAACATAAGGTTTTCGCCGTTTTCAGCTACTTTCAAGTTTTTTGAGGCATCATCCGCAGAAATCTCAGCGGCCTGTTCAATTTGGGAAAGAGCTTCAACTATTTGTTCTGTTGAGTTTTCAAGGGAATAAATAGAATTTCTAACTTCCTCAATAGAAGACAATAATTCTTTTCTCTCTAAATTTCCTTCCTTTACCGTATTTGTAAGGAGTAAAGCAGCTTTTTCTACCTGTTTAAAGGCATTTACTTGTTGAGATATGGTACTTGTTACCTCATTAATTGCACTTGCACTCTCCTCTGCTGCTGCTGATATAGTCTCTGTTCCTCTAAGGAGGAAATCAGCCTCTTTGTTAACTTCTTTTATCCTATTTAAAGATTCTTTTACAATTTCTGCTATTTCTACAAAGTGATTTATTAAATTCAATCCTTTTGAGGAAGCATTTTTTGCAATAATAGCTGTATCTTCTATCTCTTTTGTTACACTTTCAATTTCTTTCTGAAGTGTGCCAATGAGGTTCTGAACCTCTTTTACGTTTCCCCTTACTCCTTCGGCATAACTACTAGATTTTCCAGCTATATGTCTAATTTCAGATGCAACGACAGTAAAACTTCTTCCTTTATCCTCTGCTCGTGCAGCTTCTATTGCTGCGTTTAACGCAAAGAGGGAGGTTTTATTTGAAAGGTTAGTTATTAATTCAACTGCAGATGATATGTTTTCGCTTGCTTCAAGGATCTCTCTACTCTTTTGGGCTATTTTATCGGCTGAACGGGAAAAGTCCTGCATTCCGTTAACGCTTTCTTCGAGCCTTTCTGATGAGGCTTTAAGGGTTTTCTGGAGGTCCAGAACTACGTTCCTTACGTACTCTCCCTCGGATGTAAGCAAGTGGGCTTTGTTGTTTACTTCTTTTACGGTCGCTAGGGTTTCTTCGGCAGCTCCTGCACTTTCATCGGCAGCTGCGGCTATTTGCTCCATTGTGCTTTTGAGTTCCTCAATTGCTGCCATTCCGTCTTCACTAATTTGAAAAAATTTCTTTGAAAGTTCTTCGAGAGAGGTAGTTGCCGTTGTTGAGAAAGAATCTCTTTCTTTTTCTTCCCTTTTTTCCAAAACGTTACCTTCCTCTTTGAACTTAGAGAATCCCATAGAAACCTCCTAAAAGGGTTCGCCTTATAAAGGTTTCCATAGAAAGCGTTGTCTAATCTATAGGTTGATGGCGGCTGTCTATTAATATAGATTTTTCAAACCAACAAGCAAATAGCCATGACTTAACTATTCCAAAAAGTTTGAAATGTCTGAAGTGGGTTTTCCTAGGTAAAATCCTTGCCCGCAATCAACGCCAAGTTCTTTAACGGTTTGTTCTATTTCCTCATTCTCTATAAACTCTGCTATTGTTTTTATATTTAAAGCTTTAGCAAGGGTAATCAAACTCATTACAAATGCTTTGTCCATCCTGCTGCTTGGCAAGGAGCGAATAAATTCTCCATCGATTTTAACGTAGTCAATAGGAAGAAATTTAACGTACTGGAAAGAAGCAAATCCGGCTCCAAAGTCATCTATAGCAAATTGATAACCCTTTTCTTTTAGGTTAAGTGTAAATTTCTCCAAGAGTTTTATGTTTCTAACTGTTTCCCTCTCTGTTATCTCAAATACTACTTGATTAGGATTAATATTAGAACCAATGATACTGTCGATTTTTTGTATAAAGTCCGAAATTATCAAACTTTTAGGTGATAAATTGAAAAATAGTTTACATTTAAACTTATCTTTAAATTTTTGAACTATTGTTTCCATAACTTTTTCAAGCAGAATAAGATCCAACTTATAAACTAATCCTAAATTTTCTGCAGTCTCGATAAACTTATCTGCAGTAAGTATCTTCCCTTCGTGCTCAATTCTCATTAAAACTTCGAAAGCTTCAATCTTTCCTGTTTTCAAGTTTTTAATAGGTTGGTAATAAGGTATTACTTTCTTATTTTCAACAGCATCTAAGATGATAAAACTTTTATCCGCAGCACTTTGAAGAAGTTCTGCTATATCTTCCTGAGAAGGAACGGCTACTTTTCCCTTTCCTTCCTCTTTCGCCTTGTACATCATACTGTCAGCAACGGTGAAAAGTTCTTTGGCAGTCTTTCCATGGTAAGGAAACGTAGCAATTCCTATGGATGCTGTAGCTTTTATCTTTTTTCCATCAGGAGCTCGTATAGAAAATTTATTTAAGTTCTCTATGATTCTTGTAGCAATGGATAAAGCCTGCTCTATGTCTGCTAGGGGAAGGATAATTGCGAATTCGTCTCCTCCGTACCTAGCAATAACATCTCCCTTCCTTAAGGTGTTTTGTATTATTCTTGCAATTTCAACTAAAAACTCGTCCCCAAAGTGATGTCCGTAGGTATCGTTTACTACTTTAAAATTATCAAGGTCAATAACTAAGACTGAGAATGGATAGTTGTACCTCCTTGCTCTGTTTACTTCGTAATCTAAGAGCTCCCAGAAGAGCCTTTGATTGTAGAGTCCAGTAAGAGGATCTCTCGTAGCGTAATACTCTAGTTCTTTAGTGTACTTACTTATGGCTTTTATAGAACCTACATAGTTGAGCAAAATAGAAAGGATACTTTCTATTGCTAACGCCTTTGTGCTGTTTTCAGTTTCTGTTATGTGAACTCCTAGACCTACTACTCCACCAACTAAAGGTTGGTCTACTATTAAGGCTTTTGCAATATTGATTATCTCTTTGGATTCAAGAAGTTCTTTAAGATTTGAACAAATTTTTTCCTTTCCTACAGGAATATGTTCAAAGTCTATCAAGAAATTTTCATCGTAAAGTCCTTTTTCTTTTAAAACTTTGATAATGTAGTTTTCGACTAGATGAGTAAATTTTTTATAGTTTTTACAGTTCCAAAAGATAGTAGCTGTAAATTTCGATTCTCCCTCCTTAAATATTGAGAAGAAATAAGTATAATCAATAATTTCATTGAGCTGCTGTAATATATCTCTTAGAAAAGAACGCCAATCATTTATCGAATCAGAGGTCAGCATGAACTTTTCTAGGATTTTAGTTTCAAACTCTAAGATATTCTTATCAACAGCAATCTTTTTGATTCTGTCGATTAACTTATTTATGTTTTCTTGAATTTTTACGAATTCCTCAAATGGTAATTCAAGTAACTCTTTTTCAAGTTTTGATAAATCATCTAAACTATTGATGTTTTCTATCTTCCTAGATATGGATTTTATGGATTTTGTTAACTCTTTATCTGAAAGTTCGGAAAGTAAGAAGACGATTAGTCCAGGAAATAGGGAAAATAGAGCTGCTAAAGTAATTTTCTTATTTATTTCTTTGATGTAGTAAGAAATATCCTGCTCTATTTCTATACTTCCTGAAAAGTTTTTCATTTGGATTGGATAAACAAGAATTATCTTATTACCTATTTTCTCTTTTTTATGCACTATTTTATTTTGAATAAGTCTGATTTTTAAGCCTCTCCTTTTAAATCTGTCTTTTAATTGAGATAAATAATCTTTCAGTTTATCATCAGACATAGAGAAGTTTTTAAGATCATAAACAATTTGTTCGGCAATAGCCTGAGATGTCTGAAAGGAGAGTTTTTCCATTTCCTGTGATATAATGAACTTGTTTAATTCGTATGTTATGAACAGCAGTGATACTATCAATACTAAATGAGTTATTAAGAAAAAGTGGCTTATTTTAACTTTGCCTAATCTCAAAACTTTAGAAAACCTTTTCAAGGTTTCCTCCTTTTAGCGATCAAAAAGATAAAATATAATGTCTAAATATAATTCATACCAAATTCGGATTCGGATTTCACATGCTCCTTTAAACTTGTATGAAAGAGATACGTGTTATGAAAGCCTCGGCGCTTGTTTCGGTTTGAACCTCTGAATATGACTACGTCTATTCCAAGTTCCCTACAGATAGGGCAGGAACACTCTTTCCAGATTTTGCTCTTTAAGAGTTTCAGGTAGAGCTCCGCATACTTATCTTCTTTAAACTCCCCCCTGTAAAAGAGTTTATCGTAGGAGATTATATCCTCAACTAGAGCTCCCACTTCCCTTAAACTCCCCCTATCGTACTTCCTTAAGTTCTTCAGTATCCTCTCTTCCGTTTCCTTAAGGTTCTCGTAGTTTCCCTTCAACCTCTTTGAAAGCCTCGGGTTTGAGGAGTCTGGAATTCTTATAGAGGCATACCAGTTTCCATCAACTCCCAGGTAGTTTTCCTTGGCCTTTAGCCAAGCCTTCCTAAAGTATGAGGCACTGTCAAAGCTGTAGACTCCAAAAGATGCCATTTTAGGTAGGAGCTCCTCCCTTAAAACCCCAAGTAGGTGAACTTTAACCTCAGATAGGTCAACTTCCCTGTAGAGCTCCTCAAGAAGAGAAGATATGAAATCGGTGCTCCTTGGAACTAAACCGCCTACTGCTACATACCTGTATCCCATCTTTACGAGCTCTTTAACGCTGTCAACGTAGGTTTCAACAGAGTACCCTTGGGCTGCTCCTACCGGAGTAAAGGGAGCTCCTAAACTCTCCTTTAAGAACTCCTTAGCGTTTTTAAGGCTTAATTCCCTTCTCCACTCAAGCTCCCATTCAGAGAGAGTTAGCTTTACCCTCCCTCCCCTTGCAGGCTTTGCATCTGTAAAATCAAACTTATCTACATCCTCCTTTTCAACCGTAATGACTTCACTGCAGATGTGGTCAACAGAGATTCCGTAGTCAAAACCGAGCTTTGAGTAGATTTCAACTGCTTCAAAAATCTCAATCTGGGGCTCTTTACTGCTTACGTAAGTGAAGGCTCCGCAATCTCCCAAAAGGGGAAAGGAGGAAGGGAGTTTTAAATACTTTTTAATGTTCTTATAACCCCTAATTGTCGGCCTTCCGTTTTCCCTAATGAGCCTTAGCTTTAGCTTAAAAACTCCGAGGCTAACGAGTATTCCGTCGTAGGGAGGAGGATTGAAGATCTCATGGGCAAAGAGGGAATTTTTAAAACCGCCTTTACCGTAGGTATCCTTAATCGGGTCAAAGTCCCTGTGAACCCAGTCCTCCCAGTAGGGCATAAAGTACTTCAAGCTCTTCTCCGGTCAAAAAGTGTGGGAGAAATTATCTCAAAGAGGAAAACTTTTCACAGTCAAACCTAAAGTCACACTGGGAACAGGTTTTCTTATCAATCTCTTTTGGGAGTTCCCACTTTCCGCTCTCTTTTGACTTTTCTATTTTTTTTACTATCTCAGAGAACTCCTCAATAAACCTCTCTACCTTCTTAATTGTTTCTTCCTCTGTAAAGTCAATCGCGTAAAGTGGACTACCGTTTTCCTTAACAAGCTCGTTCATAAATAAAAGAACAGCCTTTTTTGGATAACTCCCGTTTTTCTCCTTAAAGAGGTAGCCGTAAACGAACATCTGCTTTTCGTAAATATCCAACTTCCTCTTTCCGTAGGGAGTTGAAGGATCTGGCCTGTCCATTCCCTTATAATCCCAGATTTCAAAGTTTTCATTCTCTTCTTTTAGGGCATCAACTATCCCATAGAGGATAAACTCAGAGAGCTCCTTAACGAGTCTTAGTTCGGCCTCAACGATTTTCGGGATAAACTCCTCTCCGTAGAGGCGGCAAAACTCCTTTAAGATTGAAATTACCTTCTCCCTAACCTTTGGAGAAGTCGGCCTTATCCCCTCTGCCTCCATTGAGGTTTCAACTTTTCTAAAGATTTCCTCAACTTCATCTGGGGAAATTACCCTTCCTTTAATCCTGTAAATTGTGTGGGCCCTCTTTAAAAACCTGTGGATTACGCTACCGTACCATTCCTGAGTTGGGTTTGAGGGGGAAAAGCCGTAAAAGCGGTAAAGGCCGTACTGCCTAGGGCATATGGAGTAGGATATAATATCTCCGGTAATGGTGTAACGCTCCTTTACTTTTCCCTTATTTAAGGTTAACTTCTTGCCTAATCTTTTACTGAACCTCTCCAGCCCTTCAACTATCTTTTCCGGCCTCACTTTCAAGCCTCTTTATGAATAAATTTTTGAACTTTGAGTTTCCATCGTGGTCAAATCCTGGGAAGGCTGCGCTCTTCCAAGGTCTCTTTTCATCGTAATCAATTCTATCTTTGATTAAGATTACAAGGGCGTAAATTGCCCTTGAGTAAGCAACGAAAAACTTCTTTACAGCATCAATCGCACTCCTTTCCCAGGAGTTCTCCACCCTGTACGGAAGGAAATCTTTAAACAGGTCCTCAAACTTTGAGAGCCTCATATCTGAGGAAACTCCGTCAACTTCCCCAACGAGGACTATGGGAAACTCAAGGCCCTTTGACTGGTGGATTGTCATGAGGGGGAAGTAGCTTGGCGGAACCCCCGGGAGCTCCTCCTGGTCAACCTCTCCACCTATTAAAAGGGGAAGGAAGGAGCGGTAAAATTCAACAAAGCTTAAGAGCCTTGAAGTTATAAGTCTCAGCCACCTTTCCCTTTCCTCACTACTTAGACCTTCAGGCTCTTTAACATCAAGGGAAAGCTCCTCTGAGAGCTCTCTTAACTTTTCCTCAAGGTCCTCAAACTTATCAATCTCTTTCCTTGCCAAATTCTCAACTGCCGAAATGAGCTGACTCAGCCTTGCAAGGTTAAACTTTTCAATCTCAGTTAGCTTTTTAAATTCTCCTATTAAAGGGGGAATTAGCCTATAAAAGGCTTCAAGTATTGAGAGTTCCCCCTTTAAAAGACCTCTCTTTAGTTCCTCCAAAAGGTCTTGCGGAAAAGAGGAATCTTCCTTTCCAGCTTTAAGGTTTAATAGGAGCTCGTTATCCATAGAGGTATGAGGGGGAACGATTCTAAGGAGAGCTCTAACGGTTGTGTAAACCTCTTTCCTCTCCTTAAAGGCCTTTGAGCGTGGGTTGTAAACGCCTATTCCTTCCTCTTCAAACTTCTCTCTAATAAGGGCTGCTAATGTTTTCTTGCCCTCATAGTCTTTCTCTCTCGTGCTGGGAAGGAGGAGAACGGCGTCTGAGTAGTCCTCAATTACTCCCCTATCCTTTAAGGACTTTACAAGTTTAGCTGTAAAGTCGGCTAGGAGCTCGTTGCTTCCCTTAACTTCAAATACTGCCCCTTTTAGCTCAGAGAATGAGTCTATTCCTGAGTTCCATAGGACCTTTTTATCCGTTGAGAGTTTTTTCCACGTCTCTGAGAACTCCTTATTCTTCCTGTGCTTTTTCATAAAGTAGTTTATAAATGCGACTATTGACTTATCTGAACGGTAGTTTTCAAGGAGCTTAACGGTTCCAGGGTTTTCCTTGGAATTTTTTAATAAAGCTTTTTTACACCTTCTCTCAAAATTGATGAAACACTCAACTACTGCTCCCCTAAACCTGTATAAGGCCTGGTAGTCATCACCGACAACCGTAAGGTTTTTACTGCCCTCTGCAAGCTTAAAGTAGATTTTCTCATCAATCGGGTTTGTATCCTGATACTCATCAACCAAAACTGCCTTAATTCCCGGAAAGTAATCACTACCGTCTCCGTTTAGAAAGAGCTTCCCCTCCTCACTCTTTAAAAACTTGTAGAACATCCTCTCAAGGAGTGAGTGGTCTAAGAAGCGGTTATTCTTTGCAACTTTTACGTACTTTGAGTAAAGATTTCCCGCTTGAGCTAAGACCTCGTTGGAGCTCTCTTTAAGACTCTCTTCTGAAACCATGTTCTGAGTGAGGAAGTCAAAGAGGAAGGAAAGGAGGGAGAGCCTGCTTAAGGGAGTATCATCCTCTCTTTTAAAGGCCTCAAAGAAGGGGCCCTCTCCCCTTTCTATCTCTTCTGAGAATTCCCTGTATATGAAGAGCTGTCTCTCAAAATCGCTTATGAGCCTGTACTTTTCGTACTTCCCGTACTGGAACTCGTCCATAACCCTTGCTGCCAAGGAGTGTAGGGTTCCGCAGTATAGCTCGTAAGGTTCAAGGGAAATAGAGCGGTTAATCTCCTTTAACTTCCCACAGTAGGAGACAATCCTTGATAGGAGCTCATTTGCTGCTTTACGCGTAAATGAAACTAAGAAAATCGACTTTGGAGGAAGGTTTTTAACCGTCATAAAGTAGAGAGCTCTCAAAACTAAAACTTCAGTTTTTCCAGAACCTGGACCTGCAACGACCTTTAGGGGTTTTAGAGGATAGGAGATTGCCTTCTTCTGGTTTTTGTTTAACCTCTTACCCGAAATCTCCTCTACTACTTCAAAGAACTCATCCTTACTTAGAAATCCCAAAACCAGCCTCCCTCAGAACTTTGGGAAGAAGGCCTATTCCCTTCATATTTCCCCTTCCGAAGGAGAGAAACTCAACTCCTGCTTCCTCTGCAGCCTCTTTGAGGCAGTCGTAGTAGTCTTTCCTTGCTCCTCCTCTAAAGTAAACAATTGCATCAAAATCCTTTAAGACTTTAACTATCTGTTTTTTTAGTTCTTTACACCTTTGAGGGTTCATTACCCTTTCATAAGGTTTAATTACTTCATCTCCAGGAACCAGGCCGTACTGAGCACTCAGAATAAAGAAGGGAACTCCGAGCTCCTTTGAGCGCCTGTATAGGTGCCTTATCCTTGCGCTCTTATAGAGCCTTCCTGCAACTTCCGGTTTATCCTCCTTCTTTCCCCCACAGGCGGTTATTAGGGCTACCTTCCTCTGCAAACTTCCCCCTTAAAACGGCACTTTGCTCCCTGGTAGGTATCTCTCCATTCAAACTCCCTTCTTATTTCCTCTATCACCCTGTGCTTTTCCCTCTGGGTGCACCATGAAGGGCCGATTAGAATATCAGGTGGAGCTTCCCCGGTCATTCTTTGAATTACCGTACTTTCCGGGAGCCTCTCTATAAAGTCAACAACGAGTTTTACGTACTCTTCAAGCTCTAGTAACTTAAAGGGCTTTTCCTTATAAATCCTTGCAAGTTCTGTCCCCTCAATAACGTGTAAGGGATGAATCTTTACTCCATCAAGCCTTAGAGAGGCTATAAAATCGGCAGTTTCCATCATGTCTTTGTAGTCTTCAGTTAGAAGGCCTAAGATTGTGTGGACACAGAGCTTTATCTCAGGGTAGTTCCTTACCCTTAAGACTGCATCAACGAAGTCTGAAACTCCGTGCCCTCTGTTCATGAACCTTAAACTCTTAAAGTGGGAGCTCTCAAGGCCAAGCTCAAGCCAAACCAGGTATTTATCTGTATAGGAGCTAAGGAGCTGAAGGACTTCATCGGGAACGCAGTCGGGCCTCGTTCCGACTATGAAACCAACAACTTCTTTAAACTCCCTTACAGTGTCGTAGAGCTCCTTCAGAACGTTAACGGGAGCGTAGGTGTTTGTGTAGGCCTGAAAGTAGACAAGGAACTTCTTAGCCCCGTAGCGGCGGCCTACCCTCTCCATTCCTTCCCTTATCTGCTCCCTTACGCTGAGAGCTCTCTTTTCAGGCCTGTACTCTGAGCCTGAATAGCAGTAGATGCAGCCACCTTTTCCCTTCGTTCCGTCACGGTTGGGACAGGTAAAGCCTGCATCTACCGTTATTCTAAAGACCTTCTCTCCGAAGGTTTCCTTTAAATACTTAGAGTAGGAGTAGTACCTCTCCACTACTCTTCCTCTTCCTCCTCTTCAAACTCAATCCCTATTGGAATAAACTCTGCAACGTCCGAAAGCCCCCACTCTTCGAACTTCCTGCTACCTTCCTCCTCACACTCAATAGGAACAACGAATATAAATCCCTCTCCTGAACGGCGGCAGTGCTCTGCGATCGCCTTTGCCTTTTTCTCGGCCTCTTCGGTGTTTAAGGTGTTGCAGTCTTCAACCTGAACTGCAACCTGTTGCCTCTCGCCCTCCTCGTTCTCATAGACTGCAAGGAAGTCGGGAAGGTACTCCTCTCCCTCTGCTTCAGGTTCGTAGATTTCAAAACCCTCCTCTTCCATGAGGATTGCCATGAGCTCCATAAGCTCTTCTTTCGTTAATCCTTTTTCCATCTCTCTCCTCCCTTGAACCTTAAAATTAAATTATTTCCTTAAGTAGTAAATTACAATGAACAGTTAATATAATTCCAATTAAGTTTAAAAGCGAAGAAGGGAAGATGATAAGCTCTACGAACATTAAGGCCAAAACTCAGGAGCTCCTAAGGCCTTTAGCCCAGAATTTAGAAAGTATAGGGGTTACTCCTAACGCCATTACCTTTTTAGGATTTATTCTCTCCCTACTATCTGGAATACTCATTGGAGTTGGAGAAGTTCTTTCAGGAGCTCTCCTTTTCACACTTTCAGGCCTCTGTGATACGTTAGACGGGATTTTGGCGAGGGTTTCGGGGAGGAAGAGCTCTTTTGGAGCTTTTCTAGACTCCTTCCTTGATAGGTACTCAGACTTCTTCCCCCTTGCAGGAGTATGCTACTTTGCCCACGTTAATCAGGATTCCCTTCTCCTAGTTTTAACCCTTTTAACTATTGCAGGCTCTTATGCGACCAGCTACGCAAGGGCAAGGGCGGAATCACTGGGGGTTGACTGTAAAGTCGGCTTAGTTGAGAGGCCTGAGAGGTTCTTCATCCTCCTCTTTGCCCTTTTCACGGGGTACCTACTTCCGACTTTAAGTGTCCTCGCCGTCCTCACGAACTTTACGGCCTTTCAGCGCCTAATGTGTACAATGAGGGAGCTCTCTTGAAGAAGTTCATAGTTTTCCTCCTCCTAATAGGGGTTGCTCTTTCCTTCCTCTACGTAAGGCAAGAGCTCTTTAAAGAACGATACGTCTCCCTCCACTTTGAGGTAAAGAGGGGAGAGACGCTAAAAGAAGTGGTAGATAGGCTCTCAAAGGAAGGGGTTACTGATGAGCCGACCCTTCTGTACTACTTTGGAAGGTATAAGGGAATAGAGGTAAAGAGCGGCTGTTACGACATAAAAGGGAAACTCTCACCGGTTGAAGTTTTAAAGGAACTAACAGAAGGTAGGCCGTGCTTAAAGTCATTTACGATAGTTCCCGGCTCTAACATCTTTGAAGTTGATAAACTCTTATCTCAAAAGGGTTTTTGTAAAGAGGGGGAAGTCCTAAAACTATCAAAAGACAAAAGTTTCCTCAAAGGGCTTAAAGTTCCCTCTCTTGAGGGATTTATATATCCAGATACTTACTTCGTTAACAGAGAGAGTTCCTGCAGGGAAGTTCTAAAGGTGGCCGTCAGCAGGTTCCACAGTGTAGTTGACCCACTCTTTAAAAACTACACTCCTCCTGACAGGGTTAAAAAAGCCCTTAAAGACGTTGATTTAATCAAGATAGTTACGGTTGCTTCAATAGTTGAGAAGGAGACTTCACTTAAAGAGGAGAGGCCCTTAATTGCAGCAGTTATATACAACAGGTTAAAAAGGGGTATGAAAGTTCAGTGTGACCCGACAGTAATCTACGCTTTAAAGCTGAAAGGAGTTGAAAAGGAAAGGCTCCTTTATAAAGACTTAACCGTAAATTCCCCCTACAACACTTACCTGTACAGTGGCCTTCCGCCAGGACCTATCTGCAACCCTTCACTCTCTTCAATTGAGGCAGCCCTATACCCGGCAGATGTAAACTACCTCTACTTTGTTGCAAACGGCCGTGGAGGACACACCTTCAGCCGGAGCTATAATCAGCATTTAAAAGAGGTGAGGAAGTATAGAAAATGGCTAAACGGTTCGTAGTAGAGAGCTCAGGGGAGAAGTTTCCCTTTTCTAGGGGCGTTCTCGTCCGTTCACTAACTAAGGTGGGACTATCGGTTGAGGATGCTTATAGGGTTGCAGACCTTGTAGCTCAAAAGTTTAAGGGGACGATAACTACAGAGGAGCTTATTGAACTCGTCTATAAGGTTTTAAAGTCCCAGTTCGGGAAGAAAGTGGCAAACCGCTATAAGAGGCTGGTTAAGGAGAGGGAAGTTTTAGTATGTGAGGAGTGTGGCAAGTCCTTCTCCCCATTCTCAAGGGGAATACTAGCCTCGTCAATCCGTTCTGCAGGCGTTGATATTAAGGAAGCTTATGAGATTGCTAAAGAGGTTTACGACTACCTCGTAAAGAGGGGGCTGTTCCGCATCAAGCGCTCTGAACTTAGGGAGCTTACCGCAAAGCTCTTAAAGAAGAAGTTAGGTGAGGAGTTTGCCCAGAGGTACCTCCTGTGGAGGAAGGCTAAGAGGTTTGATAAGCCGATAATAATTTTGATTGGAGGGGCAACCGGAGTCGGGAAGTCAAGGCTCTCAGCAGAGCTTGCGGGAATCCTTGAGATTAACAGGATAGCCTCAACCGACTCTATAAGGGAAGTTATGAGGAAGATGGTTTCAGAGGAGCTCTCCCCTTCCCTCCACGTCTCATCTTACCGGGCTGGAGATGAGATTCCCTACCTTAAAGAACTTCCGAAGGAGGAGAGGGTAATCTACGGCTTCCTTGACCAGAGCGAGAAGGTCCTAACTGGAATAGAGGCAGTAATAAACAGGGCGATTAAGGAGAACGTTAGCCTTGTTGTTGAGGGAATTCACCTAATACCTGGAATAGCGAATAAGTTCAAGAATAAGGCTTACGTTGTCCACATACTCCTTACAACTCTAGACGAGGAGATGCATAAGAGCAGGTTTAAGTCAAGGGAGAGGAGCTCCCAGAGAACGAGCAAAAAGTACCTGAAGAACTTTAAGGCCATAAGGAGAATTCAAGACTTCCTCTACCAAAAGGCGAAGGAGACGAATACTCCGGTAATTGAGAACATTGACTTTGACCAGACTAGGGATAAGGCGCTTGAGGTCATAACGGATAGACTCGTTGAGTTAACGGGGGTTAAGGCGTGAACACCTTAATCTGGATTGGTACAGGAGGTTTCTTCGGGGCAATTGCCCGCTTTTTAATTTCAGGGCTAGTTCAAAAGCACTTTCAAGTCCCGTTTCCGGTGGGAACTTTAGCGGTTAACGTCCTTGGAAGTTTCCTAATAGGTTTTTTTGTCCTACTTTTTGAGGAAATAATAGCTCCTCAGTACAAAGGAATGTTAATAACCGGTTTCCTCGGTGCCCTTACGACCTTCTCAACTTTTAGCTATGAAACTTCAATCTTAATCCTTGAGGGAGCTTACTTGAGAGCCCTCTTAAACGTCCTCCTCAACGTCTTCCTCTGCTTAACTGCAACCTTCCTCGGTATGTGGACCTTTAAGACACTCTTTAGAGGACTTTAAAAGGTTGCTACTCCCTCCAGTTTGGAATTTCTTAAAAAGTAGAAAGTTTAAAAGGAGGGAGAGATGTTGCTTGACCTTGAAAAGGGAGAGTTCCTCGTAAAACTTGCAAGGCTGGCCGCTGAAGAGTACTTGAAGAGGGGAGTTAAGGTAGAACCTCCACCAAGCACTCCTAAAGAACTGTGGGAAGAGAGGGGAGTTTTCGTAACCATAAAGAGGTACCCAAGCAGGGAACTTAGGGGCTGTATAGGGTATCCGGAGCCTATAATGCCCTTAGTTCTAGCCACTATTGATGCATCAATAAGTGCCGCAACGAGAGACCCCCGCTTTTACCCAATGAGGCCTGAGGAACTCCCCCACGTAACCTTTGAAGTAACAGTTCTAACTCCCCCTCAGCCAATTAACGTTCCACCTGAAGAACTTCCAAAGGCTATAAAGGTTGGACGTGACGGCCTTATAGTAAGGTGTGGGATGGCAAGCGGACTTCTCCTTCCTCAGGTGCCCGTAGAGTGGGGCTGGAACGAGGAAGAGTTCCTATCTCAAACCTGTATGAAGGCGGGCCTTCCTCCAAACTGCTGGCTTGACCCAAGGTGTAAGTTCTATAAGTTTCAGGGACAGATATTTACAGAAGTTGAACCCTACGGGGAAGTTGTGGAGGAAGAAATTTCTCCATAGGAGGTAAGGCTTGGAAAACTGGATACTTGACCTTTTAGTAGCACTACCGGCAGTTCTCTGGGCCATAACTATCCACGAGTTTGCCCACGGGATCGTAGCCTACAAACTCGGAGACCCTACTCCAAAACTTCAGGGAAGGCTCACACTGAATCCCCTTGCCCACATTGACATTTTAGGTTTCGTTGCCCTACTGCTGGTTAAGTTCGGGTGGGCTAAACCTGTAATGGTAAATCCGAGGAACTTTAGAAAGCTCGGACCTCGCTGGGGAGAGGTTGCAGTTTCAATAGCAGGGCCGATGGCTAACTTCTTAAGCGCCCTGGTTTCAGCACTCCTACTAAAATACTTTCCCTTTGAGTTACTTCCAGTTGGCGTAGCCCAGCCCCTATTCTTAATCCTCAAGTACAGCCTCTTCATCAACGTTGCCTTTGGAGTTTTTAACCTCCTTCCGATTCCACCTCTTGACGGAGCAAAAGTCCTTGAGGCTTTTCTTCCTTACAACCTGTACTTAAAGTACAAACAGGTAGAGCCCTACGGTCCAATTATTCTGATAATTCTAGTTATCAGCCCGATTCTCAACTGGATATTAGTCCCCCTCGTTAACGGAATGGTCAAGGCAATTCTCGTCTTAACCTAATTTAAGGTGAACCATGATTTTTAAAGAGATTATTAAGAAGAAACGGGACGGTTTTGAACTCTCCAAAGAGGAAATTTCCTTTGCCGTTAAATCCTACACTCTCGGCCAGACGCCAGACTACCAGATGGCCGCCCTCCTTATGGCGGTTTTCTTAAAGGGAATGAGCTACGACGAAACTCTCCATATGACAGAAGCAATGCTAAAGAGCGGTAAAACGGTGGAGCTCTCCCTTGAAGGGCCAATAGTTGATAAACACAGCACAGGAGGAATAGGGGATAAGGTCTCTATCGTTCTAGCCCCCGTTCTTGCAGAACTGGGTTTTAAGGCTCCACTTCTTGCAGGAAGGGCCCTCGGATTTACTGGAGGAACTATAGACAAGCTTGAGAGTACGGGATTGAAGGTGGAGCTCTCAGCAGAAGAGATTGAGGAAGTGGTTAGAAGGTTTGGCTTTTCAATTTCAGCCCAGACAAAGGAGATTGCACCGGCAGACAGGAAGATTTACGCCCTGAGGGATGCAACAGCAACGGTTGAAAGTATTCCCCTAATAGTCTCTTCAATTCTCAGTAAGAAGTTAGCAGTGAATACTGAAGCGATAGTTTTTGACGTAAAAGTTGGAAGTGGCGCCTTTATGAAGGATATGGAGAGTGCTAAAGAACTGGCTCAGGGCCTAGTTGAAGTTAGTAAGCTCTACGGTAAAAAGGCTGCAGCTTTGATAACCGATATGAACCAACCTTTAGGAATCTATGCAGGAAATGCCCTTGAAGTGAGGGAGAGCTATGAGGCCCTCTCAGGGAAAATTTCACAGGACCTCCTTGAGGTAGTTTCATCCTTAACTGGAGCCCTCTACTTTTTAACGGGGAGGGGAAGTTTTGAAAAGGGAAAGAGGGAGGCAGAAAGGGTAATCAGAGAAGGGAAGGCCCTTAAAAGATTTAAAGAGTGGGTTGAGTACTTGGGAGGAAATCCCTACCCTGAAGTAAAGGCTAAGAAGTTGGAAGTTAGAGCTCCCTATAGCGGTTACGTAGCAGGAATTAACGGGGAAGAACTGGGATGGTTAATCGTAGAGCTTGGGGGAGGAAGGAAGAGGGCAGGAGAGGAGATAGACTACTCGGTAGGTCTTTCCTTCTCAAAGAAGGTTGGAGATAGGGTAGAGGAAGGTGAGTTAATCGGAGAGATTTACTGTAATAGCGGAAGTAAAAAGGAATTTATAGAGAAATTCCTATCAGCTTACACTTTCTCTGATGAGCCTACTCAAAAGCTTAAGCTAATAAAGGAGTTCATCACCTAGGACTTGTAATTGTAGATACTGTATTTTAGATTTCATTTAACTAAGATCGTATTTGGAGGAAGTATGTCAGCAGAAGTAATTAAGAAGGCATCAGAGCTTGCTCAGGCAATTGCTGAGTGTGAAGAGCTTGCAAACCTTAGGGCTGCAGAGGCAAAACTTCAGATGGATCCTGAGGCGAGGGAGCTCCTAAGTGAAGTCCAAAGGCTTCAGCAGATGGCCCAGATGTCAGGTTCACCTGAAGCGATGCAGCAGCTTGAAGAGGCCTTCAATAAGTTTGCAGAAAACCCGGTTGGTAAGGAGTACTTAGAGGCTAACCAGAGGTTCAGCCAGATGCTTGAAACGGTAAACGCTCTATTGCAGGAAGCCATTGAAGGACCTAAACAGCACGGCCACGGCTGTTCAGGCTGTTCTGGCTGCGGAATGTAGCTAATAGGCCGCCTTTGGGCGGCTTTAAACAACCACCAGTTCCGGTTTTGAAAAGAGGTAGCCTTGGGCGTAATCAACTCCAATTTCTTTTAGTTTCTGTCTTATCTTTTCAGAGCTTACAAACTCAGCTATAACTTTGATTCCTAAGGAGTGTGACATACTCGTTATTGCAGAAATAACCATTTCAGCCTTTTGAGAACCGGTTTCAAGCTTTTTAACGTAGCTACCATCAATTTTTAGAAACTTAACTGGAAAGCTTTCAATGAAGTCGATTAAATTTGAAAAAGAGGAATATCCAGTTCCAAAATCATCCAATGCAATATTTAATGAAAAATCCTGAAATACCTCCTTCAAAAGACTATAATCCTTAACAACTGCTTGTTCTGTTATTTCAACTCCTAAATTCATTTTATTCGTTAAAAATTTGAGAGTTTCCATGATTTCTGATCTAGTGGAGTTAAATTTCAATGTCTGGGGGGAAATATTTATAAATATTTTTTCTCCTTTGAATACTCTATAGTTTTGCTTAAGTTTTCTTAAAACTGCTAGATCAAGGAGGTGAATTAACCTGAAGTTATAGATTAGATCTATAACTTCCCCTGCAGGGATTATCCTTCCATCCTCGTGAATAAGTCTGAAGAGAACTTCCTTATGGATAGCCTCTCCGGTCTCCATTGAATGAATACCCTGTACAGCAAGGGCAACTTTCCCTTCTTCCAATTTCTCCTTTAGGTAATCAACCGTACTTATAAAGAGTTGAACGCTCTTAGATTCTATAAGCTCCTTAACGTTTAGAACTAAAAGTTCTTTTGGGTTTTCCTTACTTAACCTTCTCGCATACTTAATCAAATTGATAGCCTTTTGTTTATCTATTTTGACGTTAGGAGGAAAAATTAAGAGGAATCCAGAGATATCTGGAATGGGAACTAAGGAGGAAAACTTACTGTAAATTTTTTCCTTGAGATGGAAAAATAATTTCTTTTGTTTGTCTATATCAGAATTATCAGTATTAAGTCTTATTCCACAAATCAGACCGTCTACGCACCTTAAAACGTTATGTTCACCAAAAAAGGCCTTTAATTCGCTAGTTATTTCATCTAAAATCATGTTTCCTGTTTTAAAACCATAGACCTTATTTATGTAAGAAAGTTCAAGAGGATTGAGAATTAAGACCGTAAATCCTTCGCTATCTTTTATATTTTCTTTTATCAAATAAGAAAGGACGTCTTCTGAAGTTAGTCTGCTCAAAACCGATTCAACGCTTGCAATTCCATCGTGCAGTTTTTCAAAGAGTAAATATATTTCCTTTAATATCAAATATGCGGGAATAAAGTTCTTGCTTTTTACATAATCTGAGAAAAGTAAAAAGTAAACGTGTATAAGGTTATGAATTCTAAATAATTCTTTACAGGTTTTTAACTTACTACATCCAATTTTAAAGTCAATAGAGTTGAAAATACTCTGGAGCTTACAGTCATCTCTAAAAGGGATACTCCTATCTTCACCCTCTATTAAACCTTCAACAGTGTACAGCCAAGATATCAGATTTTCATCTACAGTTCTTGTAAAGCCAAAAGTTTTAACTGGAATTAGTTTCCTCTTCTCTTTAATCGAAAGACGAATGAAACTATAAGCTAAAAGATTTGTGAGTTCCTCAACGAAGGAAAGAACTTCTTCAGATAGTTCAGCCGGAAGACCTTCTGCGCTTATTTTGATTAGAAAGTTTTTAACTAATTTGTTAAGTATGTCAATTATAAAGGCAAGACTTAAACCCTTCTTGTAGAAAAGTGACGTTAGTTTTAGAACTTTCCTTTTAAAAATCTTTTTATTTGTCTTAAAGTCCTTAAAAAGTTCTTTATACTCCTCCTCCACTTTTTTACAAAAGAGATTTTCATTCTTAATTCCAAACTTTTCT
Source organism: Thermovibrio guaymasensis (assembly GCF_003633715.1). Taxonomy (NCBI): domain Bacteria; kingdom Pseudomonadati; phylum Aquificota; class Aquificia; order Desulfurobacteriales; family Desulfurobacteriaceae; genus Thermovibrio; species Thermovibrio guaymasensis. The sequence goes on along the minus strand of NZ_RBIE01000003.1, from coordinate 53,618 downwards.
TTGGTGTAGGAGGATAAAGAATCAAGGTAGGTTTTGCATATGCTCTCAACGAGGTTTGGAAATTCATCTACTATCATACTTCCCCCTATCTATATTCTAACCCAAACTCCCCTTTCCTTAAGGTATTTCTTTAGCTCAGGAATTGAAATTTCTCTAAAGTGAAAAACTGAAGCTGCAAGAACTGCATCAGCTTTTCCCTCTGTAAGGCCCTCGTAAAAATGCTCCATTTTACCTGCACCGCCTGAGGCTATTACGGGCACAGAAACGGCTTTAGAGATTGCCCTTGTAAGCTCAACGTCATAACCGGCTTTGGTTCCATCCCTATCCATTGAAGTTAGCAGTATTTCTCCTGCTCCCCTATCAACAACCTCCTTTGCCCACTCAACGGCATCAATTCCCGTTGGAGTTCTTCCTCCGTGAATGAAGACTTCCCACTTTCTTGGGGCTACTCTTTTTACGTCAATTGCAACTACTATACACTGAGATCCGAAGAGCTTTGCCCCTTCGGTGATAAGTTGGGGATTTTTTACCGCAGCAGTATTTATTGAGACTTTATCTGCTCCGGCGTTTAAGAGGTTCCTTATATCCTCAACGGTTCTAACTCCTCCTCCAACTGTAAGGGGCATAAAGACTTCCTCAGCAGTTCTCCTAACAACGTCAATCATTATTCCTCTCTTTTCGTAACTGGCGGTGATATCAAGAAAGACGAGTTCATCTGCTCCCTGTTGGTCGTAAACTTTTGCATTTTCAACGGGGTCGCCGGCATCTATTAAGTTAACGAAATTTACTCCTTTAACTACTCTTCCTTCTTTAACATCAAGACATGGAATTACCCTTTTTGCAAGCATCTTGAAACCTCTGAACTTTAATATTCAATCTATTAAATTATATATAAAGATCCGTATTTTCCTTATTGTGATTGTGTTTAAGATTGTATTTTCTACTCTCCAAGATTTAAAAATAGAAATCTAAAAGTCTAAACCTTGGAATTGGAATAATCTTCATGGATGGCAAATTGAGCTTGGATTATCTTTTTTGTTTTTTTGCTTCGAAATGAAATTGAATATTTCCCTTATCTTTTTCATATTTGTTCGCTAGAATATGCTTATTTTCCTCACTTGTTGATTCCATGTTGAGCTCCAAAATTTACGAAAATCCATATCTTTTAAAAGAATGTCAAGTAATCAGAAAATAGCTTTTGTAAAGAAGGTACTTTCTTCAGATTTGCTAAACTTTATTAGGTATGGAGGATTAATAAGGAATGTCTTATTTCGAGTTATGAAAAGGTGTGGAATTTTCACAGTTGATTAATATTAATAAGGGATGAGTCAATTCAATCTGAATAGCTGCAACAAATAAACTCTCAACTAAAACGACAGAAAAATAGACAACATTAAAGTTGATGAGGCTTCTTCACGCTTGTTCTTTAAGGCTTCGAAAGGAAATTTTCCAGCCGTACCGGTAATATTAGCGTGAATTTGGAAATTGTATTATATTACATCAGTAAGGAGTATTGTATAGGGGGGTAAAATGAGAAAGTTAAAAATTTCACTTTTAAACTATTTCCTTATCCTATCTTTTTTTGGATGTGGAGGGGGTGGAGGTGGAGAAACAGTTACCCCATCGTCAGAGGTAAGAAGTGTAGATGTGACTGGAGCGGTTGTTGATGATTTTATTGTAAATAGTGAAATTCATCTGTTTAAAACGAATGGTTCGGAAATTAAACTTGAGTTTCCTTGTTTTTCTGGGGATTATGGAAAATTTTCATGTAGAGCTATTGGTATTGATAAGAATACTCCTGTTCTCATAGTTGTCAAAGGTGGGAAGCTTGATAGCGACGGTATTTCTTCTACAACAGAAGACCAAAAGAGGTTTCCCGGTTCTCTATTGGCAGTTACAATTCCTCAAAAAGGAGTAGTGATAAATCCTATTTCTACAAAAGTCTTGGCGAATACGATCGGAGTTCCAATAGAAATTAAAGAGGACTATGCATATGTTCCTGAAGAAGCAATGGAGGGTTTTGCGGAAAAAATAATAAAAATTAAGGAAAAAGAAAGTTCAGTAATGGATGCTCAAGATGTTATTGTTCCTTCAGTGATCAATGATCCAAAAGAAGTGGATGTTATGGCTAAGACTGTAGGTGAAACCTTAAAAGATTTAATAACAGAGGGAATGTTTGCAGAAGTTATTTCTTCTGTAGAGATAAGGGAAGAAAACGGAAAAATTACCTCTAAGGTTTCCGATAAGGAAGTTCTTAAAAAAGTAACGGAGATTTCTTTTGAACATCTGGTTCAACATATAGCTTCTTATGGCAATCTGGATAAAGAAAATCTTGTTAAAGAGATATTGGATGCTTTTCCTGAAGGATTGCAAGTAAACGTTGCACAAGTTGTTTCAGCTCTTGAGAGTGGGGACGTTACAGAGATTCAACAAATTATAAACAGTATTACAAGTGAAAAACCACAACAAGGAACAACGGGCGGTATTGGTGGAACAACAGGCGGCACTGGCGGAACAGCGGGCGGCATTGGTGGAACAACAGGCGACACTGGTGGAACAACAGGTGGCACTGGCGGAACAACAGGCGGTATTGGCGGAACAACAGGTGGCACTGGCGGAACAACAGGCGGTATTGGCGGAACAACAGGTGGCACTGGCGGAACAACAGGCGGCACTGGCGGAACAACAGGTGGCACTGGCGGAACAACAGGCGGCACTGGCGGAACAACAGGTGGCACTGGCGGAACAACAGGTAGTAGCACTCAAACCGTTCCTCAACCTTCTAATGGATGGTATGAGACTCGTCTTCACTTTGACGGAAATAACTCTGCAAATTTCCGTATAACGATACCTAAAGGTAAATCCTACTATGTTGTTGCTGAGTTCTCGGGTAACGATAGTAGTATTAAATCTGTAATAGATGAAATCAATATTTCTTGTGAAAGCGGTATTGATGTATCAAATGACATAACGATTATTTCGACTGAAACAACGGATACTTCTATTGCAAAGATAAGAATAAACAATCCATCGAATTCTGGCGTTGTTTGTACGGTACCTGTAAAAGCTAAAAGAAATGGAACTTATGTTGCTTCAGATATTTGGGTTGCAGCCATAAGTACTGATCAGAATGAAATCAATCATGCACGTGGTGGGCAGCTAAATCTTAATCAGGACAATACTGGAGAAATTCTTGTTGAAGGTGAAACTCACATTTGGAACTTTACTATTCCTCAGAATGAAGGAGGTAATTACCGTATAAGGATAACAACAGATAACGATAACTATAAGAATCCACTTTGGTTCTTTACTGTGACTCTTCGTTCCGCAGCAGGAACCACGATTATTGATGAACAGCAAGGTAGTTCAAGCTCAGGTGAAAAAACTTTAACCGTTAACCTTAGAGGAGGAACTACCTATACTCTCAAGATTGAAGGTAAACTGAACAAATCCGATGCTCTTGGATATTACAAAGTAAGAGTGGAAAAACTTCAATAGCTAACCTTATTAGGGGGAAGTTATGGAATTATCTTACAGAAGTGGAACTTATTTATACTCCGTTGTGAACAACAACGGAGTTTACAGTGTTAGAGTATATGATTTTTCCAATCCAAATAATTGTCAACTTCTGCATACGATTCCGCTAAATAATAGTTCTCCAGTACTTTCTATTTGTGGTAATTCTTCTGGTTCTGAATTTCTCGTTGCGGATGGTTCTAAAGTTTATAACTATAACTACGATAACCAAAGTGGTAATTGGAATTCTCAAACTCTTCTTGATTTATCTTCCTATCAACAAGCAGGTATAGCGGACATAGCTGTTAGTGAAACTGGTATTCTATATCTACTGCTGAGTGATGGAACTCTAAAAGCCTATAGTAAAAATGGTGGGAGTGTTACCGAAATTGCCTCTGTTAATGCGGTGGAGGTTAATAATGATAATTTTCCCAAAGATTTGGAAGTTAACGGAAATGCAGTTTATGTAGCTTATGTTAACAGTAGCCATAACGATGATGGTGGTTTGAAAATTTACGTTTTAAATAACGGAAGTTTTTCTTTCTCTACTGAAATAAGTTCTATGAGTGTTAATGATGTTGCCGTTGGTCCGAACGGTGAGGCTTATGTTGTTGATTCTGAGAGTAATAAAGTAATTAAGGTAACTTTTGATGAGAAGCAACAACTGCATACGACGGAGATACCTATCAATGGTGGTATTCCGAATGAAGTGGAAACAGACGGAACCAGAGTTTATGTGAGAGTAGACAGTCAGAATCAAGATTCTATAAAGCTTGTAGATTTTGATAGTCAAAGTGTACAGGATGTTGTTAGTGGTGGCAACTATGGAGATATTCTGCCTTTTAAGTATGGTAATGAAGCATATTTAGTGATTTCAAATGCCGGTACTTTTGAACCTACTCTGTATGATGTAGAGAATGTGAGCAATCCACAAGTGATTTCACTCCCTCCTGGTGGTGAAACTGGCGGAGAATCTGGTGAAGGCGGAGGAACACTCCCTCCTGGTGGTGAAACTGGCGGAGAATCTGGTGAAGGCGGAGGAACACTCCCTCCTGGTGGTGAAACTGGCGGAGAATCTGGTGAAGGCGGAGGAACACTCCCTCCTGGTGGTGAAACTGGCGGAGAATCTGGTGAAGGCGGAGGAACACTCCCTCCTGGTGGTGAAACTGGCGGAGAATCTGGTGAAGGCGGAGGAACACTCCCTCCTGGTGGTGAAACTGGCGAACTACCCACAGGACAAGGGTGTTCACAATCCGATGATTTCCCTGATTCAATTAATGATATAAACGATGATACTCCTAATGCAATTATTGATTTTTCTGGGCAGAATAATCAAAATTCCGTTTCAAAACAGGGGCAAATTAACTGCAATATGGACTCAGACTATTTCAAAGTAAAAGTTGAAAACGGAAAAGCTTACAAAGTTTCCATTTCAGGAAATGCTTATGCTATTCCAGTTGACAGCCAAGGAAATTTCCTATTTGATAGCATTAACATTAAGTGGCTTCCCCCTGAAGAAAATAGTCAAAGCGGCAGCTCTTCTGAATCTCCTGAAGAAAGCACCCTAAGCTTTCAGCAACCTCCATTTATCATTGTGCCTTCGGGGGATTTTTACATTGACGTTATGGGAATGGAAAACGAGGGCAACTATACTCTTACTATTGAAGAACAAGACTTTTCTTCAACATCAAGTTCAAATGATGATGCACCAGATTACATTATAAGCAATATTCAAACAATTCAATTAAGCAACAGTCAAGGCTCAACAAACGGTTCTCTTGAGATTGAAGAAGATAGGGATATCTACAAGTTTACAGCCACTCAAGGAAAGTATTACAAAGTAACTATCCCTCTACTAAATGATGTCCCTCAAGGAACATGGATTGGAGTTATGGTTGCTGATAGTAACGGCAGAATTCTTTGGGACGGTGTTTCTCAAATTCAGGAACAGAACAGAGCCGGTATCATCTTTCAGGCAAATCAGGCAGGAGACTATTATGTTCTCGTAGAAGGGGGAATTCCAAACGATAACAATGGAAGTGATAATGTAAAGTATAACTATGACCTTAAAATAGAAGAAGTTACCATTAACGACGATATTCCTGATTATACTCATGCAGTTACTGTTGACCTCAGTAGCAATAATTCTTTTAGTTCTAATAATACAATTGAACTTTCGGGGGATAAGGACTACTTCAAGCTTTCAGCCTTGCAAGGGGATTCTTACGAGATAGTTGTTAAAGATAACGACAATAATAGCGACCTCTTTCCTCACATCGACATAGTCCAGATTGACCAGAACGGAACCGAGACGTACGTTGTGGAAGGCGTTTCCTACCAGCCCGTTGACCCGTCCGAATTCTCAAATCCAACAGGGATAAGGGAGAAGCTTACTTTTACTCCACAAAGCAATGGTGATTACTACATTGTCGTTCAAGATTGGAACACGGGTGACTATACTGTTGAGGTTAGGGAAATTACCGATGACCATCCTAATTCTATAAATGCGAACTTTGCTGATAGTGATGACGTTGTTAATCTTGGTTCTCAAGCAGCTCAAACTGACGTTACGGTAACTGGTTCTATAGAAACGTTGAATGATGTTGATTATCTGAAATTGAATGTTGAACAAGGAAAGACGTATCAGATAGAGCTTTCGATTGATTCTAATCAAATGCTTTTTCCTTTCCTTGATGTATTGGATCAAAGCGGTATGCCTGTAAGTGATGTTCAGTGGCTTTACGTTAATGATACTAATCCGAGCGATGGATTGACCATTGAAAAACTATCCTTCATTCCAAGCACAGATGGACCGTTCTATCTTATGATTTCTGGCGACGGATTCAACACAGGAGACTACACCGTAAAAGTTAAAAAGATAGATTTGCAACAAAACCCGGATAACCATCCTGATAGCATATCAGATTCTTTCGGTAGTGATGATATTTTTGACTTAAACAATACTGATTCTAACGGTTACTCAAGCATAAGCGGCACCATAAATACCGCTACAGATGTTGACTATTTTAAATTACCGGTTGAGGCAGGTAAAGTTTATGAAATTGACCTTAGTTCTTCAAATGGTTATCCCTGGATAGATGTTTACAAATCTGACGGTAGTAGTGCATGGGATGAGATTGATGTAGATTGGAGTAGCGGTAATAAATTGTATCTTGTTCCTCGATCGGACGGCAATTATTTCATAGCTGTTGGTGATTGGCAGGAAGGAACAAACTATACAGTCAAAGTCAAAGAAGTTAATGTCCAGAACGATGACCATCCTAATTCAGTAAGTGGTACTTTTAGTACTGATGATATTTTCGATTTCCAGAATAGTAATGAAGATTCGATAAATGTGAGCAAAAATTCAAACTTTGATCCAGATTATCTGAAGTTTCATGCTAACGCTGGAGAAACTTATGAATTCTGGATTGAAACTAACAGTAATTCTTTCTATCCGTGGTTAAAAGTTGTAGATTTTCAAGGAAACGATGTGTATGATGTTCAATATTTGTGGGAAGGTAATCAAGAAAAAGTCGCTTTTACTCCTTCAAGTGAGGGGGATTATTATATTTCTGTTGAAGGAACAGGCATAGGAAGTTGTACTGTTCATGCTAGGAGGTTCTATCTTAACCAAGATGATCATGCAGATAGTGTTAATGAAGTTACTGATAACGATGTTATTAATCTTTCAAATGGTCAAGCTGATATTAGTGCATCTCTTGAAAGTTTGCAGGATGTAGATGTATTTAAACTTCCTGTGGAGTCCGGTAATTATTACAAGATTCAAATTATTAGACCTGGGGATTCTACTCAAGAGTGGAGATGGGCATACGCTGATGTCCTCGATGAAGATGGAATACCTTTGTGGGAAACGGATAAGTGGGACGAAGTAACTTACGTTTGGGAAGATTTTCAAAATCATAATCAAAATCAATACGTTGTTGATTCTTTTGTTCTTTCACCTTCTGAAAGTACCGATTACTACATAAAAGTTGACGGAGACACTGGTAATTATATTGTTCATGTGGAAAAACAAACTCTGCAACAGGATGATCATCCTGATAAAATAGATGATATCTTTGGTAGTGACGATACGTTTGTGGCTTCATCAATTAATAGTAATGGAACGACTCAAAACGGCAATCTCGGCGCCGAATTTGATAAGGATATCTTTAAATTTACCGTTGATGCAAATAGCGTAGGTAAGGAGTTTGAGATAAAACTTACAACGTCCGATTCCGATTTTTATCCTTACTTTGATATTCTTGATAATAACGGTAATTACGTATGGGAAAACGTTGAATGGAATTGGGATAATCTCGGAAACGGAGAAGTTGAAAAGATTACATTTACTCCATCAGAACAGGGAGATTACTATATAAGAGTTGCCGGATGGCAAACAGGTGATTACGATTTAACGATTCGCACCACTTCTACTCAGGATGTGCCAAGTGATAATTCCACTACTGCTACTGTAGCTGTTGATGATTCCAACGGTTACACAGGTTCTCTTGAAACCGCAACAGATGAAGACTGGATTAAAGTTAATCTTACAGTTGGTAATGTTTACAAGTTTACTATTGAGAGTAAAGATACAGATGTTTACGCACAATTACTTGACAGTAGTGGTAGCTTCCTCGCTTTTGATGATGATAGTGGAGAAGGAACAAACGCAGAATTTTACTATAAAGCCAATTCCGATGGTGATTACTACATAGACGTTGGCGGTTATTCTCCCGGAGATTATGCCGTTAAAGTAGAACAAGTTGACACAAGCAGTGACAGTGAAGCAGATTCAACAACGACTACTGCAATTATCAATGTTGGAGGAAGCTATCAGGGTGGAATTGATTATCCGTTTGATGTTGACTGGATAAAAGTCTCTCTTAGAGCAAATCAAACTTATACCATTGACCTTTCCGGTATAACTCTTGAAGATACCAAGATAGCTGGTATTTACGATTCCTACGGCAATCTCATTCCAAACACCTCAAATGACAATAAAGATGCGTTCACAACCGATTCTTCCTTAACCTTTACTCCTCAAGCAACAGGAAACTACTACATAGCAGTAGAAAGTGCTTTGCCTGTTGACACGGGAACATACTTGCTTAGGATTAACCAGCAGAGCAGCAGTTCCCAATCAACTTCAGATAGCGAAGGAAACGATATAAATAACACAATAAATACAGCAATAAACATAGATAGTTTAGGAACTCCTGTTGACGGAACGATAGATTATGGTGGTGATGAAGATATGTTTAAAGTCCACCTTGTAGGAGGTAGAACGTATGGTGTAGCAATGCTTGGTGCAGATTCAAATGAAGGAACACTTCCAGACCCAAAAATTATTGAAATTGAAGATAGAAGTGGGAATAAAATTGTAGATGGTAATGATAACAATGGAATTTCTCTTGATAGTTTTGTTGAGTTTACACCTAACCAAACAGGAGATTATTACATTAAGGTGTCTGCTGCAGATAGTGACCAGATAGGAACTTATAAAATGGTAATTTCCGAAATTCAACAGAATGTTGACATAGCAAGTAGTTCGAATCAGGGTGATTGGACCATTATGGTTTACATGGCTGCAGACAACAATCTCGAACCGTATGCTCTTAAAGATCTGAACGAGATGGAGGCTGCTAATCTTCCATCAAACGTTAAAGTTACGTTCCTCCTTGATAGAATAGATGGTTACGATGATTCTCAGGGTGGATGGAGTGGAACAAAGCAGGGGATTATTTCCCACGATAATGATAAAACGTTTATTAGTAGTCCCATGGAAGATGTTGGTGAAAAAGACATGGGAGACCCAAATACTCTCAAAGACTTTATCAACTGGAGTATTCAAACTGCTCCTGCGCAGCACTATGCCCTTGTTATCTGGAATCATGGAGACGGCATAAGGGGAGCTGCTGTTGATGACACAGATGGTGACTACCTGTCAATAAGTGAGGTGGCTCAGGCTTTGAGAAGTTCAAACTTACCCAATAATAAAGTTGATGTCCTTGGATTTGACGCATGTTTAATGGGAACTCTTGATGTTCTTTACGGCGTAAAAGATGTTGCCAACTACATTGTTGCTTCTGAAGAACTTGAACCGGCAGACGGCTGGGACTACGAAGGATGGTTCAACGCCGTAAATAGTGACACTAATGGTGTTACAACGCAAGAACTTGTTCAATATGCCGTCAATTCCTACGTTTCTGCTTATAACTCTTACCCAGAAACCGTTACACTTTCTGCTTTTGATACCTCTAAAGTTAATAATGTTATAAATGCCTTTAAGGAGTTAAACGATGAATTAAGGAATCTTACTGGAAGCACAGCTGCACAAGTAAAGTCAACCATGTCTCAAGTTGAGAAGTTTGGATCTTTTGATTCATACATCGATCTTAAAGACTTAGCTGATAAAATAGAAAACGTAGTAAATAACGGTTCTAATCTCTATACAGATGCAGATAATCTTAAGACGAAAGTGAATAGTCTTGTTGTTAGTCATGATTCAAACATACTTGACGATAATTCGGTTTCTATCTATTATCCCGGGTATAACGACACTGATTATATTAATAATGTTTCTCTTATTGCAGACGTTACTGACCTTGCAAATTTCTTTGACTTCTTTACTTCATAACTATTTTAATGGAGGGGGAAGCCCCTCCATTGTTCATAACATCATAAAGATAGATAAGGCTATAGTTAACAATATTTTATCTTAGAAAGTATATCGTTTTTGGTTTTCTAAATTCTAAATAATGTTTATTTCCGTATCTAAAATCTAATTTCTTTTATCTTAAAAAAATGTCTTTAAAGTTGCTCAATACTTATGTAATTTTCCAAAATTTTAATTATATCAATAATTTTGCGTAAGCCACTTAGAAATACCTCCTAGAGAACATCTCCTGAATCTCTTCCATAACTTCTAAAAAGCTGTTTACTACCCTGTTAGACCATCTATCATTAAGCATTGTTACCTTAAGATAAACAAACTTCCGACAGTAAAGTGAGCTTAAATACCTCCGTTCCTAATTATTTCTATCTAACCACACGTGAAAGTTACCGGAAGGAGTGTTTATAAACAGCTTAACGTTTGGATTTTTCTCTAAGCTTTCAGCTACTCTCTCTTGAATGTCAAGCTCTCTCCACTTAAGGATATTTGGAGTTATTGAGCGGGAAATCATATGGTTGGCTTGGGCTTCTGCCTTTGCCTTCTCAAGGCGGGCTTCTGCTTCAGCTTGAGCTTTTATAACCTTTTGTATCTTTTCCGTTTCGGCCTGTATTCTCTTTACTTCCTGTTCCCTCTTGGCCTTCTCCTCAACGTACTTCATCCTTTCTGCTTCCTGCTTTGCTATCTGAACTTCTTTTATCTTCTGCTGAATCTCCCTTGGAAGGAGGATATTTCTGAGCTGAACTCCCACAACCTGAACTGCGCCGCCAGATTGAACTTTTATCTCTTTCCTTATTCCCTCCTCTATTCTCGTTGCAATTTCAGGACGCCTAGTTGGAATCGCCTCAGCAGGGTAACTGCCAATTACGTCTCTTACAACTTCCCTTACAACCGGGTTAACTAACTTCTCCTGCCAGCTCTCTCCCCACCTCTGAAGGGTTTCTGAGGCCATATCAGGAAGGAGTCTATACTGAACGGTAAGCTCAACGGCAATTGGAAGTCCTCTTTCGTCAAGGACAGTTATAGCCGGTTTGTTTATCAGACCCTCTTCGTCAACTTTATCAACCTTTCCTTTGTAGTTTATTGCGTGGACCTTAACATCAACTTTCTTTATCTCCTGTACAAAGGGAAGTCTAAAGTGGAGCCCCGGAGGGAGCTCCCTATCATCGTACTTACCAAATGTAACTTTTACACCGACATTTCCACTCTCTATAGTCTCAAAGCTCTTAAAGAGGGCAAAACCAACCAATGCAAAAAGAACTAATAAAAATGTTCCGCTTACCTTCTGAAGGTCGTTCATTTCCTATCCTTCTTAGGGTTTAAGTAGTCCTCTACTCTCTTTATTGAGCATAGCTTTCCACACATAGTACAGGTCTTTTCGTCCTCCTGAGGCGCCCTTTCTTCCCTGTACTTCCTTGCAATTTCAGGGTCTATTGCAAGCTCAAACTGCCTTTCCCAGTCAAGAGCCTCCCTTGCCTTTGCCATTTCAATATCCCACTCAAGGGCTCCAGGAACTCCCTTAACTATATCTGCAGCGTGACCGGCTATTCTTGCTGCAATGACGCCTACCTTTACGTCCTCAACGTCTGGAAGTGCAAGGTGCTCTGCAGGAGTTAGGTAACATAAAAAGTCTGCTCCTGCCTTTGCTGCAATTGCTCCACCTATCGCTCCCGTTATGTGGTCGTAGCCTGGAGCTACGTCTGTGACTATCGGGCCTAAGACGTAGAAGGGAGCTCCGTGGCAGAGTCTCTTCTGTAGAGTTATGTTAGCCTCAATCTGGTCAAGGGGAACGTGGCCTGGCCCTTCAACCATAGCCTGAACGTCTGCCTCCCTTGCCCTATCAACGAGCTCTCCGAGGATGATGAGCTCTTCAATCTGGCACCTATCGGTTGCATCGGCAATACAGCCGGGCCTCATACCGTCTCCCAATGAGAGGGTAACGTCGTACTTCTTTGCAATTTCAAGGAGGCGGTCGTAGTGCTCGTAGAGAGGGTTCTCTCTCTCGTTGTAAACCATCCACTCGGCAATTAGAGCTCCGCCCCTTGAAACTATATTCATTATCCTTCCTTCTCTCCTCAACCTCTCTAAGGCACTTAGCGTAACTCCACAGTGAACAGTTATAAAGTCAACTCCGTCACGGCAGTGCTTCTCAATAACATCAAAGAGCTCATCAACGGTCATCTTTCCTATAAAGCCATGCCTCTCAGCAGCCTCCTTTGCAGCTTGGTAGATTGGAACCGTTCCGACCATAACAGGAGAGTTCTCAACTATGGCCTTCCTGGTCTTGTCTATGAACTTTCCTGTTGATAGGTCCATTACAGCATCTGCACCGTACTTAACTGCAACCCTTAACTTCTCAAGTTCAAGCTCAATGTTCTCAATATCTCCACTGGTTCCTATGTTTGCGTTGACCTTTGTCTTTAAGCCCTTACCTATGGCCCTGGGAGTAAAGTTCGCCCTCTCCCTGTGGTAAATGTTTGCAGGAATTACTATAGTTCCTTCAATCAGACCTTCTACTATATAGTCAACGCTCCTCTTTTCGTACTCTGCACAGTACTTTACCTCTTTAGGAATCTCTCCCCTTTTAACTAGCTCTACCAAAGTGGCCATTATGCCTCCTCATTTGAATTTAATCTGTTGGCTATCTCGTCTGCTACCTTCTTCCCAGACATTAGCATTCCCCCAAACACTGGTCCCATCCTGTGACTTCCGCAGGTAGCGTTTGCTGCCATTCCGCTTACGAAAATTCCCGGAAAGACCTCCTTACTGTTCTTAACAGTGTCTTCTTCCCCGACTGAAGCCCAGAGGGGCTTTTCACCGACAACGCAACCGGTTTCGGTGTTTAGCTTTATTCCGGCCTTCCTCTGGAGGGTTGAGACAACGTTTGCGTCGTGGCCGGTTGCGTCAACGACGTACTTAGCGGTAATAACGAGGGGGTCTACCATCATGTGGGTAACGTCTGCAGCGGTCCAGTTTACCACTAAACCGCAGACCCTGTACTGGCCGTTAACTTTCTTTAGGACTACATCCTCGGCAGTAATTCCGTTAAAGATAACAGCTCCAGCCTTTACTGCCTTTGAAGCTATGGTGGTAGTAGCTTCAACGGCATCGGCAATGTAGTAACCGGGCTTAAACTCCCTGTATCTAACGTCGAACTCGTCTAAAATTTCCCTTCCCATCTCCTGAACTACGATCTCGTTGAAGAACATTGCTCCTGCCCACATTCCGCCGCCGATTGATAACTTCCTCTCAAAGATGGCGGTTTTAAAGCCCCTTTTGGCAAGGTAGTAGCCTGCAACTAGACCTGAGGGCCCTCCTCCGACGATTGCAACGTCTGTTTCAAGGTATCTGTTTAGCTTTTCCATGAATGAACTTACAATTGCCTGGGAAATTACTACTTCGCTTAAGTTCTGGTTTTCCATAGATTCCTCCTAATAGGTTTAGTTGCTCCACGGGGGATGTAAGGAGGGAAAGAGCGGGAAAGACTCTTGCCGCTCCCTACGCCGGCATTACCCGGTTCAGGTTCCAGGGGTTCCCGCCCGGTGCGGGCGAGTCTCAGGAGCCCAGCTCCACCCCCGCGGCCTAATAGATTTTATTCTATATTTGATGAAAATGATTTTCAATTAGCTGTGAGTGATAAGCCACTGAAGGGCTAGATAGCTCTCAACTGCAACACCGACCGGTAGGGCATCCTCGTCTACGTCAAAGCGGGAGTTGTGGAGAGGGTAAACTGTTCCCTTCTCCTCGTTCCGACTTCCAAGCCTTATGAAGGTTCCGGGAACGTACTGTAGGTAAACTGAGAAATCCTCTCCTCCCATCGTAGGCCTATCAAGGATGATGACTCTTTCTTCACCAAGGAGTTCCCTCATCTTTCCAATTACAAATAGAGTGACCTTTTCGTCGTTTATTAAAGGAGGAGTTCCCTCCTCAAACTCAAACTCGTAATTACCTCCGTAGGCTTCACTAACCCCCTTCAGAGTTCTGTTTATTAACTTTGGGAAGTTTTCCCTAACTTCGTTGCTTAGAGCTCTAACAGTACCTTCAAACCTAACCTCATCTGGAATGACGTTCTCTGCAAATCCGCCCTCTATCTTTCCGATCGTTAAAACTGCAGGTTCTAAAGGGTCAACGTACCGGCTGACTACGTGGTGGAGGGAGGTTACTGCCTGAGCTGAAATTAAAACAGGGTCTATCCCTTGATGGGGACGGGAGGCGTGAGTACTTCTACCCTTTATCTTTACTCTGAATACGTCGGAGGAAGCTAAAAAAGGGCCGGGCTTTGTTCCAACGTAACCTGTGGGAAGGTCTGGGAAAACGTGAAGTCCAAAAATTGCCGAAACTTTCGGGTTTTCAAGGACTCCATTTTCAACAAGCCACTTTGCACCCTTACAGTCGTGCCTCTCCTCACAGGGTTGAAATATTAGCTTTACGTTCCCGTGGACCTTCTCTCTCAGTTGACACAGGACTTTAGCTGTTCCAAGGAGCATTGCCGTGTGGGCATCGTGGCCGCATGAGTGCATAACTCCCTTTATTTTTGAAGCGTAAGGCTTTCCAGTTTTTTCCTCGGTCGGAAGGGCGTCCATGTCGGCCCTTAAGGCAACCGTTGGCCCCTCCTTTTTCCCCTTTATTAAACCGATAACTGCAGTTGAACCAGCAAAGTTCTCAAGAACTTCATCAACTCCGAATTCCTTTAACTTATCGGCGACGAACTCTGAAGTATTGAACTCCCTTCCTGAGAGCTCCGGGTACATGTGAATATGCCTTCTCCACTCAATAACTTCGCCTTTTATGTCCTCTGAGAGTTTAAGAACTTCATCTTTTAGGTTTTCCATTTTGGCTCCTTGAAAGAAGTCATTCGCAAATTTAAAATTTAACCCTACTAAATGTCGGGAGGACAAATGTTAACAGAGGATAAGATAAAGGAAATTTTCCTGAAAGCAGATGCTTTCTTACAGGGGCACTTCCTCCTTTCAAGCGGACTACACAGTCCTTACTACCTCCAGTGTGCAAGGGTTCTCCAGTACCCTAAGTATTCAGAAATCCTCTGTAAGGAGCTTGCAAGGAGAATTAAGGAGAAGGTAAGTGATTTTGACTTCGTTATAGCTCCTGCAATCGGCGGGATAATAGTTTCTTACGAGACCGCAAGGCACTTGGGAGTCAGGGGAATCTTTGCAGAGAGGGTTGACGGAAGACTAACTTTAAGGAGAGGCTTTGAGATAAAGCCTGGTGAAAGGGCCGTTGTTGTTGAGGATGTTGTAACGACTGGAAAGTCTACGAGGGAGACTATAGAAGTTGTAAAGTCCCACGGAGGAGAAGTCGTAGCAGTTGGAAGTTTAGTTGACAGGAGTGGCGGAAAGGTTGACTTTGGAGTTCCGTTTACAACTCTCTGGAGGTTAGAGGTTCCGGTTTACCAGCCTGAGAACTGTCCCCTGTGTAGGGAAGGAAAGGTTCCGCTTGTAAAGCCTGGAAGTAGGAATATTCCTTTAAAGTAAAAGGAGATAGATGAAAATTTTTAAGCCTTTTGAGGTAGTTAAAGAGGAGCTCTTAAAGGCAGAGGAGTTCTCAAGGGAGCTCCTTAACAGCAAAGTTGACCTCGTTTTAAGGGCCGGCGGTTACATCCTTGACAGCGGAGGAAAGAGAGTAAGGCCCGGTTTAACAATTGTTTCAGGAAAGCTCGTAGATGCTCCCCTTGAAAGGTTAATTCCCATTGCAACCGTAATGGAGTACATGCACACGGCTACACTTTTACACGACGACATAGTTGATGGAGCGAAGCTGAGAAGGGGAAGGCCTTCTGCTAACGTGGTTTTTGGGAATGACGTTGCGGTCCTAGTTGGCGACTACATGTTTGCAAAGGCAATTTACGTCTTGGCAGTTTACGGTGGGGAGGAGGTCCTAAAGGTTGCCTCAAAGACTGTTCAGGATATGGCTGAGGGGGAGCTCTTTCAGCTTGAAAAGATAGGGGATGTGAACTTAACTGAAAGTGAGTACTTTGACATAATCTACAAGAAGACTGCATCCCTCCTTTCAACCTGCTGTGAGTGTGGGGGGATAGTTGGAGGGGCAAAAGAAGAAGAAAGAAAGGCCCTTAAAGACTACGGGACTTTTATAGGTTATGCATTTCAGCTTGTTGATGATGCCTTTGACTACGTTTCAGACGAAAGGACGATTGGAAAACCTGCTGGAAACGATATAAGGGAAGGGAAGGTTACGTACCCTCTCCTCTGGTCTTTAAAGCGGGCAACTGAAGGGGAAAGGCAAGAAATAGAGAAAGTTTTGAATAACCCAAACCCTTCAAAGGAAGAGGTAGAGTTGGTTAGGAACTTCGTCCTTGAAAGGGGAGGAGAGAGGGCAACCTTAAAACTTGCCAGGGAGTACGTTGAAAGGGCAAAGGAGAGCTTAAAAATCTTTCCCGATTCAAAGTTTAAAGAGGCTCTATACGAAATTGCCGATTTTATAGTATCCCGGAGCCTTTAAATGTTTAAAAGCAGGTATTTTCCACTAGTATAATGTTTCACATAAATAACCTTTAAATGGAGATTCAAAATGTCACAAAATCTAGACTTAACAAAACCTATAGAGCTCGGTCCAGAGGTTTTCTGGGTAGGGTACGTTGTTCCTAACGACCCATTCCAGTGTCACACCTACCTAATTAGGAACGGTGAAGAGTCCATTCTGATAGACCCGGGAAGTATGATAACTTTCCCGATAGTTTTAGAGAAAATTTTAAAGCTGGTAGAGCTCAAGGATATAAAGTACATAATATTCCACCATCAAGATCCCGATATAACCGGTTGCTACAACATTTTAGAACAGTTATTCCCTAACCCCTCTAAGGAGAGGTTTGCAGTAACCCACTGGAGGGCAAAAACTCTGCTTAAACACTACAAGTGGAAGACCCCTTTTTACTTGGTCGATAAACACGACTGGAAACTCCAGGCCGGAGATAGGCTTTTAGAGTTCGTCTTTACACCCTACGCCCACTTTCCCGGAGCCTTCTGTACTTATGACCCTAAGAGTGAAATACTCTTTTCAAGCGATATCTTTGGGGCCATATCCGATAAGTTCCAGCTCTTTGCTACCGACGATGAAGAGTACTACCAAGGGGTTGAGCTTTTCCACAAACACTACATGCCAAGTAGTGCAATTTTAAACTACGCCCTTGATAGAATAATGGAGAAAAACCCTAAATTAATTGCCCCACAACACGGAAGTATAATAAAGGAAGATATGATTATTCCGGTAGTTAACAGGCTTAGAAAGCTTGACTGCGGCCTCTTCCTCCTTCAAAAGGGGGCTGAGGACATCAAAATCCTCAATAAAGTTGATGAATTACTGAAAAAACTGATAAGGAACATACTCTCAAAGAGCAACATTAAAACCCTTTTACTGGAAGTTTTCCAAATTCTAAAGAGTGAAATTCCTCACCTCTCAAAGCTTGTTATAGTTTCAGATATACCGATAGACCACAAGAACTTCCTGTTAGAGGTAACAGATAAAAAGGTTGAGCTTGTTTTCATCCCGAAAGATTACGAACTTAAAAACTTTTCGTTCAGGGGAATTTTGGAAACAGAAACAAGGAAGATAGGTACCCTCTACCTCTTTTCCGAGAAAAACTTAAGCCGTGAAGAGCTTAAGTTCCTTGACCTCCTTTACAGTCACATAAAGTATCCATTATCCATAAGCCTTGAGAAGGAGTTAACAATTGAAGCTCTGACGATAAAGAGCAAGATTTTAGAGGAACACGTCTTCAAAGATCCCCTTACAGGTCTACACAATAGGGCATACTTAAAGCGTTGCCTTGAGAGTATGGATAAGGACAAGCCTGTGTCAATTATAGTAATAGACATTGATCACTTTAAGTCAATAAACGATACCTACGGCCACCAAATTGGAGACTGTGTACTGAAGGAGCTGGCCAAAATTTTAAGGTCAAACTTTAGGGAATCTGACTGCGTAATCAGGTACGGCGGAGAGGAGTTCTTAGTAGTCCTGAATAACTGCGACTTAGAGACCGCCTGTAAAAAGGCAGAAAAGTTGAGGAAGGAAGTTGAAGAGCACACCTTCTGTAAGGAGGAGGGGCTTAACCTAAAGGTTACTATAAGTGCCGGTGTAAGGCAGGTTCTAAACTTAGAGAACTTTAAGGAGGAGTTTGACAAGGCTGATAAGGCCCTATACAGGGCCAAGGAAACCGGCAGGAATAGAGTGGTTTGTATTTAAAAACCTTACGGGAGGGGGATTTCCTTTACGAAATTCCTGTTTTCCTTGTGCCACTCTACAGTTCTCCTTAAACCTTCCTCAAGGGGAACTTTAGGTTCCCAGCCTAAAATTTCCCTTGCCTTTGTTATATCGGCCCACGTTGCTTTAAGGTCTGCCTTATGGAAAGGTTTGTAGATGATCTCCGCCCTCTTGCCCAAGTAATCTTCTATTAGCTTAATGACCTCTTTCAGCTGGTGGGGTTGATTACCACCGAGGTTTATTATCTCGTAGCCGGTCTCTGTCTCGTAAGCCCTTACTGTTCCCTCTGCTATGTCGTCGACGTAAGTAAAGTCCCTACTTTGGGTTCCGTCTCCGTAAACAGTTATAGGAGTTCCCTCATCTATCCACTTTATAAACCTGAAGATGCACATATCGGGCCTTCCTGCCGAGCCGTAAACCGTAAAGTAGCGAACAACTGTAACGTCAAAGCCGTAGAGGTAGTGGTAGGTGTAGGCCATGACCTCTGCACCCTTTTTACTTGCAGCGTAGGGGGAGATAGGAGTGTTAACTGGGAGGTCTTCCTTAAAGGGCATCGGCTGGCCTGCGTAGAGTGAGGAGGTTGAGGCAAGGACAAACTTCCTTATTCCAAACTCCCTCATGAGTTCAAGGAGGTTTAAAGTTCCCATAGTGTTAGTTGATGTGTAAACGAAGGGATTTTCTATGCTGTACCTTACTCCTGCCCTTGCTGCTAAGTTTATTACACCTCTGATTTCGTTATCCTCAAAGATTACCCTCAAAGCTTCAAGGTTTTCTATATCAACCTTGTAGAACTTGAAGTTTTCATATTCTTTTAAAGTGTTTAGCCTGTACTCCTTTAACCTCGGGTCGTAGTAGTCGTTAAGGTTGTCAACTCCGATTACACTGTAGCCCCTTTTAAGGAGCTCCATTGCCGTCTTAAAGCCTATAAAACCGGCTGCACCGGTTAAGAGAACGCTTTTCACTTCAGCCCTCCGTGCTATTTTCAGTTGATGTAATATTACACTACTTGAGCGGAAGAACTAACTGGAGGAATTGATGATAAGAACCCTAAAACTAAAGGGTTTTAAGTCCTTTGCGGACGAAACGGAGATAAGGTTTACGGACGGAATAAACTGTATAGTAGGTCCCAACGGCTGTGGGAAGAGTAACGTAGTTGATGCCCTTAAGTGGGTAGTTGGAGTGACGAGCGCTAAAGGAATGAGGGCGGATACTATCAAGGACGTGATTTTTAAGGGTTCTGAGGGGAGAAGGCCTGCAAGGAGCGCTGAGGTAAGTATCCTGATTGAGCAGGACGACCTTTTTTCAGGAGGAAGCGGCCTTACGGAGGTAAGAAGGAGGATAAACTCTAAAGGAGAGAGCGAATTCTTAATAAACGGTAGGAAAGTAAGGTTAAAGGACGTCCACCAGCTCTTTACATCTTTAGGCCTTGGAAATAGGGACTACGCATTCCTTGAGCAGGGGCAGATTGACAGGATTCTCAGGATGAGGCCTTCCGAGAGGAAGGTTCTAATAGATGAGGCCGCCGGAATAACGGCTTTTAAGGAGAAGAGGGAAGAGACCTTGAGGGAGCTTGAGGAAGCCCAGCAGAACCTTGAGAACGTAAGGGGCGTAATAGACGAAGTTGCAAAGAACTTAAGGAGCTTAAAGAGTCAGGCTGAGAAGGCAAAGAGGTTCACAGAGCTTAGAAAGAGAGAAAGGGAGCTGGAGCTCTCCCTCCTCGGATATCAGCTTAAAAAGGTTAGGGAAGAGAGGGCAAAGCTTGAGGGGAGTATAAAGGTTTTAAGGGAGGACAGGAGCTCTCTCTTGAAAGAGGTTGCCTCTCTTGAGAACTCCCTTGAGGAGGAGAGGAAGGAGCTTGAGGACTTAACCCAGCAGGTAAAAGAGCTCAGCAAGGAACTCTTTGAAGTTGAAAAGAGTAAAAAGGAGGCCTCAGTAAAGAAGGACTTCCTTGAGAGGGAGATTGAGAGGCTTGTAAGAGAAATTGAGGACAGGAGAGTAGAGAGGGAGGAGAAAGTAAAGAGGTTGGAAGTAATAAAGGGGAAGCTCCAAGACCTCTGCAGGCTTGAGGAGAGCCTCCTAAGGGAGGTTGGGGAGATAGAGGGAGAGGAGAGGAAGTTAAGGGAGAGTTTGAAAGAGGTTGAGGATAAGAGGAGAAAGATTGAGAACGAAAAGTTAAAAAAGAGTAGGGAGGTTTCAGGGGTTAATGCTCAGATAACTAAGCTACAGATGAACCTTGCAAGGGAAGAGGAAAGGGGAAGTTCCCAGAAGAGGTTCCTTGAGAGGCTTCCTTCTGAAATAGCCCAGATTGAAAGGGAGATTGAGTACTACTCCTCCCAGTCCGATAGGATTAAAGGAGAGATAGAGAAAATTAAAGGTGAAATAGAGAGTAAGAGAGCCGAACTTAAAGAGAGGAGAGAAGAGAGGGAGGAAATCTTAGAGAGGTTAAACGACTTTGAGGAGGAGCTCTCAAGGAGGAGGAGGGAAGTCTACCAGCTCAGGGCGAAAGTTGAAAGCACGAAAAAAGTACTTTCATCAATTAACGTTGGAAAGCTTGAGGAGAAGATTATAAAGAGCGGAAAGGCCGGGAAGGTAAAGGGATTTATCGGTCCGATAGTCAACCTTATAGAGGTTGAGCCTGGATTTGAGAAGGTCGTTGAGAGCTTCCTCTCACGGCTTGGAGCAGGGATTGTAGTTAAGGACTTTGAAACTGCAGTCTGGATAGGAGAGAGGATAAGGGGAAACGGGAGGATCTACATTCTATCGGCATCGGTTAAGGAAATTGAGACTCCAGAGGTTGAAGGAGCGGTTAAGTTAGTAGATAAAGTTAAGCCGAAAGATGAAAGAGTTAAAAAACTCCTAAAATCCCTCTTTTATAAGGTTTACTATGCCCCTTCAAATGCCCACAGGCTAGCAGAGGAAAATCCGGATTCAATCTTCGTTGATGAAAACCTCAACCTCATTTCTGGAAAAGGCTCTCTCGTAGGGAAGTTTGGTGGAAGTTCACTTTTAGAGCTTGAGAGGAAGCTTAAGGAGACCGAGAGTGAACTTAAGGAGAAGGAAGGAGAGTTAAAGGAGTTTGAAGGAAAGGGGAGCTCCATCAGAAAGGAGTTAACCGAAGTTGAGGAGGAAATAGAACTTCTGAAGGAAAGGATAAGGGAGAAGGAGAGCCAGCTCTATAAACTTGAAGTTAAACTCAGCGAAAACCAAAAGAGGTTAAAGGAGGTAAAGAGGAAGAGGGAGGAGCTCCTTGAAAAGAGGAAAAAGGCTGAGGAAATTCTCTCTTCGTTTAGTAGGAAAATAGAGCTCTTTAAGGAGAAGATATCTCAGCTTGAGGAGAAAAGGAAAGAGTTACTCAAAGAGCTTGAAGGACTTGAAGAGGAGCTGAAAGGAGTTGAAGGAAGGGAGAGGGAGTTAAGGGAAGAGCTCTCAAAACTCTCCTCTAGAAAGGGTGTTCTCCTTGAGAAGTTGAGGAATTTGAGGGAGAAAAAGAGGGGAAAAGAGGGGGCTTTAAAGGCTATCAGGAAGGAGATAAACCATTTGGACGATAGGATATCAAAGGAGGAGAGGGAACTTGAGAAGGCTAAGGAAGCCTTAAAGAAAGCGATAGAGATTCTCTCAGGAGTTGATGAGGGGATAGAGGAGATAAGGAGGGAGCTCTCAGAGGTAGAAAATAAGAGAAACGGACTCCTTGAGCTAATAAGGGGTAAAGAGGAGGCCTTAAAGCAGAGGAACAAGGAACTCGGAGAGGTTTCAAAGAGGTTAAAGGAGACAGAGGTCTCCCTTGCGAAGCTAACGGTTCAGGAGGAGGAGTTAGTAAAGAAGGTACTGGATCTTGATTCTTCCGTTTCAGAGGCCCTTGAGCTTGGAGAGAGGGTAGAGAGTGAGGAGGAAGTAAAGAGGGAGTTGATTAACCTAAAGGAGAGGTTAGGGAAGATTGGAGCAGTTAACCTACTTGCAATTGAGGAGTATGAGAAGGTAAAGGAGAGGTACGGCTTTATCCTTGAGCAAGAAAGAGACCTAATTGAGTCAATAAAGAACCTTAAAGAGGCTTTAAAAAAGCTTGACGATGAGATAGAAAAGCGCTTTATCTCAACCTTTAGTGCCGTTAACAGGCACTTTAAAAACACGATTAAGAGAATCTTCGGTGGTGGGAGCGGAAGGCTCTACCTTACAAGTTCTGAAATCAGTGAGGCAGGACTTGAAATAGAGGTTAGGCCGCCGGGGAAGAAACACTCAAACATTAACCTCCTCTCGGGAGGGGAGAGGACTCTCGTTGCAATTGCCTTCCTCTATGCCCTCTACTCAGTTAGACCTGCTCCCTTTCTCGTCCTTGATGAGGTAGATGCTGCCCTTGACGACGCAAATACACTAAGGTTTACAGAGCTCCTTAAGCAGATGGCAGAGGAGACTCAGGTGATAATAATTACACACAACAAGATAACTATGGAAGCTGCAGACGTAATCTACGGGGTAACTATGGAAGTTCCTGGGGTATCAAAAGTTATTGGAGTATCCTTTGAGGCTTTAGTTTAAGAAGGGGGCAAAAGCCCCCTTTTTGACAAAGTTATTCTGCAGAGATAGCGTCTGTAGGGCATACTTCGGCGCAAGCTCCGCAGTCAATGCACTCGTCCGGATTGATTACGTACTTTCCGTCGTCCGTTGGGCTGATGCAGTTTGTAGGACATACCTCGGCGCAAGCTCCACAGCCGATGCAAAGTTCTGGGTTAATCTTGTGTGCCATAGTCTTCCTCCTTTAGGTATAGTTTAGCCCTCTGGGGAGATTGCATCTGTTGGGCAGACCTCTACGCAAGCTCCGCAGTCAATACAATCTTCAGGCCTTATATAGTACTTTCCATCTTCTGTTGGCTCAATACAGTTCGTTGGGCATACTGAAGCACAGGCTCCACAGCCAATGCAGAGTTCAGGGTCAATCTTGTGTGCCATAACTTTCCTCCTTTAAACTGTAAGGATTTCCTCCTCCTTCTTCTTAAGGAGGGAATCTACCTCTTTGGTGAACTTATCTGTAATCTTCTGTAGGTCGTCTTTTGCTCTCTTAATGTCGTCTTCAGAATACCCGCCCTCCTTCTTAAGTTTGTCAAGCTCTTTAATTATCTCGTGGCGGATATTCCTTATGGCAATCCTTGCCTGTTCTGCCATCTTACCGGCCTTCTTAACAAGCTCCCTCCTCCTTTCCTCAGTTAACGGAGGAAGGATAACCCTTATGATGTTTCCGTCCCTTTGGGGCTGTACTCCTAAGTCCGATTCCCTTATTGCCTTTTCAATGTTTGGAATAACGGAAACGTCCCAAGGTTGAATAACGATCTGGTTTGACTCAGGAACTGATAGTTGGGCAATCTGCTTTATTGTCATAGTTGAACCGTAGTAGTCAACCTTTATATCCTCAACTAAAACGGTAGAAGCCCTACCGGTCCTTAGTCCCCTAAACTCCTCCTTGAGGACTTCTACAGCCTTCTTCATTCTCTTTTCGGCATCCTTCAGTAGCTGGTCAATCATAGCCCCTCTCCTTCTACAAGTGTTCCTACGTCTTCTCCGAGAACTACCTTCTTCAAGTTTCCAGGTTTACGAACGTCAAAAACGATAATTGGAATGTTGTTCTCCATGCACAGGCTAACTGCTGCTGAGTCCATTACCTTTATACCATTTGTAATTACTTCTTTGTAAGACAATTTGTCAAGCTTTTTTGCACTCTTATCCTTAACGGGGTCTGCAGTGTATATACCGTCAACTTTTGTAGCTTTTAAGAGAACATCAGCGTTAATCTCCGCAGCCCTCAAAGCTGCGGCCGTGTCGGTTGTAAAGAAGGGGTTCCCAGTTCCGGCTCCAAAGATCACAACCCTTCCCTTCTCAAGGTGCCTTATCGCCCTTCTCCTTATGTAAGGTTCGGCAATCTCCCTCATCTCTATCGCAGTTAAGACTCTCGTCTGGAGCCCTTCCTTCTCAAGGGCATCCTGAAGGGCAAGGGCGTTTATGACTGTTGCTAGCATTCCCATGTAGTCGGCAGTAGCCCTATCCATTCCCTGAGTAGCTCCAGAAACTCCCCTGAAGATATTACCACCGCCTATAACTATTGCTATTTGAGCTCCAAGGTCTGCAACTTCCTTTATCTCCTGGGCAAGCTTCCGGAGGAACTCAGGATCTATCCCATAGTTCTTACTGCCCTGAAGGGCCTCACCGCTCAACTTTAGGAGTATCCTCTTATACTTTAACCCCATTTCACCCTTCTTCAATAAGATTAGTTCTTGATTATAAAAAAAGCCCCGCTTAAAGCGGGGCCGTTTAATTACTTACCAACTTCAAACCTTGCAAAGCGGCGGACTTTGATGTTCTCTCCAAGCTTTGTAATGTAGTCGGTAATTAAATCCTTGATTGTCTTGCTGTCGTCTTTAATCCAAGGCTGCTCAAGGAGGCACTTTTCAGAGTAGAACTTAGCAAGCCTTCCCTCAACGATTTTCTCAACTATGTGCTCAGGCTTACCTTCAGCCATTGCCTGCTCTTTAAGAACTTCCTTTTCCTTCTCAACTACTTCAGGGGGAACGTCCTCCCTGCTTACGTACTCTGGAGCCATTGCAGCAATTTGCATTGCAATCTCGTGACCAAGCTCCTTGAATGTCTCGTTCCTTGCAACGAAATCTGTTTCACAGTTGAGCTCAACTAGAACTCCTACCTTTCCTCCACCGTGAATGTAGGAGAAAACCGCTCCTTCAGCAGTAGCCCTTTCGGCCTTTTTGGCGGCCTTTGCAGCTCCCTTTTTCCTAAGTATCTCAACTGCCTTCTCAATATCGCCGCCTGCTTCAACAAGGGCCTTCTTGCAGTCAACTATTCCAGCTCCAGTTTTCTCTCTGAGCTCCTTTATCATCTGAGTTGTTATCTCAGCCATCTTTTCCCTCCTTACTCTTCCTCTGGTATAAAGTCTGCCTCTTCTCCTTCTGCAAGCTTAACGGCCTCTCTTCTCATCTTCCCTTCAAGAACGGCGTCTGCAATCCTTGAGGTGAGGAGCCTGATAGCCCTTATAGCGTCGTCGTTTGCTGGAATTGGAATATCAACGAGGTCCGGATCTGCGTTTGTATCAACGAGGGCCACTATTGGAATTCCAGCCTTCCTTGCTTCCCTAACTGCGTTCTCTTCCCTAACGATGTCAACGATGAAGAGGGCATCTGGGAGGCGGTTCATGTTTTCAATTCCGCCAATGTACTTCTCTAACTTTTCCTTTTTACGCCTTAGCTTAACCGCCTCTTTCTTTGGAAGCTGGTCAAAGACACCTTCCTCTTCCATCTTTTTGAGCATCTTCAGCTTAAATACAGACTTCCTGATAGTCTGGAAGTTCGTAAGGGTACCACCGAGCCATCTCTTGTTGACGTAGAACATTCCACAGCGCTCGGCCTCTTCCTTAACGATGTCCTGACCCTGCTTCTTTGTGCATACGAAGAGAACTTTCCCTCCGTTTGCAACAAGGTCGGCGATGTAATCGTAGGCCTTCTCAAAGTACTGGAGGGTCTGCTGAAGGTCGATGATGTGGATTCCGTTACGCTCTGTAAAGATAAACTTCTTCATTTTGGGGTTCCAGCGCTCCTTCTGGTGGCCAAAGTGAACCCCTGCCTCAAGGAGCTCCTTCATAGTTACTCTCTGGCCGGGAGGCCTCGGCTTAAAAGTTTCCTGTGCAGGTGGTGGAGTTTGCTCCTGCGGTTGTTGCTGAGTCTCTCTGATCTCTTCGCTCATTCTTTATCCTCCTATAAGGGTTTTCCCTCCCGGGCCTTCACCCTCAGGGAGAACCCCCTCTTAAAAGGAGCACCCATCCCTGAGTCTGGCCCGGTGAGTTTTCAGGTGGAAATATATAAAAAGGTTCTGTTATTCGGAAGGGTTTAAACTTTCTTATGACCCCAGCCACCCCCACCGGGGGTCTCTATCCTAACTCTCTGGCCCGGTTTTACGGTTATTGTGAACTTTGAAGGGAGCTCCACAACCTCTCCGTTTTCCTTGATTAAGAGGTTCTTTCCAGGCTTTCCAGGTAAACCTCCCATTAGACCGTAAGGCCTGTGAACTCTCCTTTCAGAGATAACTGTTAGCTCAACTTCTTCTTTAAAGAGGATTTCCCTTACTATCCCGTCACCTCCCCGCTTCAGCCCTTCTCCTCCTGAGTTTTCCCTTATCCTGTAGGCGGTAACTTCAACAGGGTAGTATAGTTCTAGGGCTTCAACGGGAGTGTTTAATGTGTTAGTCATGTGGGTCTGAACTGCACTCTCTCCGTCGGCTTCAGGGTGAGCTCCAGCACCACCTCCAATAGTCTCGTAGTAAGTGAATCCCTTTCCTCCAAAGGAGAGGTTGTTCATAGTTCCCTGGCTTGCTGCAGGAATCCTCTCAGGAATAGCCTTTGAGAGGGCCCCCAGTAGAACGTCAACTAACCTCTGGGAAGTTTCAACGTTACCTGCAGAGACGGCACTTGGAAAGTCTGCATCAACAATAGTCCCCTTTTTGGTAATAACCTCTATCGGCCTCAGAATCCCTTCGTTTGGAGGAACGTCATCTCCTGCAAGGCACTTAAAGACGTAAAGGGTTGAGGAGAGGGCTATTGCCCTAACGCTGTTTATACTTCCTCTACTCTGGGGGTAGGAGGGGGAGAAGTCAACAACTGCTCTATCCCCTTTTATGGTTAAAAGGACGTTTATTCTAAAGTCTCTCCCACCTACTCCGTCGTCCTCCATAAAGTCGCCAAACGTGTAGGTTCCATCTGGAATTTCAGATATAAAGCTCCTAATCATTCTCTCTGAGTAGTCAAGGAGAGCTTCCCCCATAGCCTCAAGCTTTATAGGAGAGTACTTTGAAAGGAGCTCTTTTAGTCTCCTAATTCCTATTCTGTTTGCCATTACCTGAGCTTTAAAGTCTCCCTCTCTTTCAACAGGGGAGCGGGAGTTGGCTTTTAAGAGCTCTAAAAAGTCCCTGTTAATCTCTTCTCCCACAACCCCTTTTACGGGAGGAATTACAAGCCCTTCCTGAAAGAGGGAAGTTGAAAGGGGCATTGAGCCGGCACTAACTCCTCCGACGTCCGAGTGGTGGGCCCTGTTTGCAACGTAAAATAGGAGCTCTCCCTCGTAGTAAACTGGAGCTACGACTGTTATATCCGGAAGGTGAGTTCCTCCCCTGTAGGGATCGTTTAATACAGCCATATCTCCTTCTTCAAGTTTGAGGGCCTTTATAACTTCCTTTACAGAGAGGGGCATTGAGCCAAGGTGAACAGGTATGTGGGCGGCCTGAGCAATTAACCTTCCGTGCCTGTCAAAGATTGCACACGAAAAATCCCTTCTCTCCTTTATGTTAGGGGAGAAAGCCGTTCTCTGAAGGACTGCTCCCATCTCCTGCGCAACTGCACTAAATAGGTTGTTGAATATCTGGAGCTCCACAGGATCAACCATTCTCTACCTCTAATATCAGGTTTTTAAACCTATCAATCTTTAGATTGAAACCGGGAGGAACTAGGGTAGTTGAGCTGTACTCTACTACTACGGCCGGGCCTTCAAAGGAACAGCCCGCCGGGAGTTTCTCCCTGTCAACAACCGGGGTCTCAATCCACTCTTCGTTAAAGAAGACCTTCTTAACCTTTAGGATGGCTTCGTTTGGAAGGGAACACTCCCTTACTTCAAACTCCTCAACCTCCGGCTTTTCCACCCTTCCGATAACCCTTAACCTGCAGTTAACTACTTCAATTCTTCTATCGTGGACGTAGCCGTAGAGCTTCTTGTGTTTCCTCTTAAACTCTTCAACGAAGTTTTTACAGAAGGGAACGCTTATTTCAAATGACTGGCCTTCAAACCTAACGTCAAGTGACGGTTCAAAGGTTATCTCTTCAGGTTTAAATCCCTCCTCCTCCATCTCTGAAATTGCCCTTTGGGCCAACCTATCAAGGTGTTTCTGGAGTTCTTCAGGATTTGCCTCTTCTTCCTTCTTCATAACTGTTATTGAGTAGTCTTTTATAACGTCTGACATTACCATTCCAAAGGCTGAAAGGAGACCGGGGTTTCTTGGGACTATAACTTTCGGTATCTTTAAGGAGAGGGCAAGGAAGGGCGCGTGGAGACCTCCTGCTCCACCGAAGGTAAAGAGGGAGAAGTCCTTCGGGTCGTATCCCCTCTCAATGGATATTACCCTTACTGCCCTCTCCATAGTTGCGTTTGCTACCCTTAGTATTCCGTCTGCGAGCTCAACGGGAGTTAAACCGAGCTCTGAGGCCATCTTACTGAATGGCTCTTCAAGGAGCTCCCTCCTCAGCCTCATCTTCCCGCCCAGGAAGAAATCTTCGTCAAGTCTTCCAAGATAAAGGTTTGCATCTGTTATGGTTATCTCCTTTCCACCTTTACCGTAGCAGATAGGTCCTGGAGAAGCTCCTGCACTCCTCGGTCCTACCCTCAGTGAACCTCCCCTGTCAATCCAGGCTATTGAACCTCCTCCGGCTCCTACGGTGTGTATGTCTATAACCGGAACTGCAACCGGAACTCCCGAGATCTTAAAGGAAGTGGTAATTTGTGGTCTTGAGTCAACGAGTGAAACGTCGGTTGAAGTTCCTCCCATATCAAAGGTTATTAGCCTCTCAAAGCCTGCTAACTTCCCTAACTCCCAAGCACCTATAACACCTCCTGCAGGGCCTGAGAGAACAGTTCTAACCGGCTGCTCCTTTGCAGTTTCGGAGGAGATTACCCCTCCGTTTGACTGCATTATCCTGAGGGTATCCTCTCTTTGTAAGTTCTCCTCAATAAAGGAGATATAGCCCTTCATTTTCGGCATGACGTATGCGTTCACCGTTGTAGTTGAAGCCCTCTCGTACTCCCTGAACTCTGGGAGAATTTGACTTGATATTGAGACCATAAAACCCTTGCTTTCAAGGATTTCCTTCACAAGTTCCTCGTGGGCTGGATTGAAGAAGGAAAAGAGAAAGCACACTGCTACAGACTCTACTTTCTTTTCCTTTAAGACTTCGGAGAGTTTTTCAACTTCTTTTCTATCAATCTCTTTAGTTACCTCTCCTCTGCTGTTAACCCTACAGTCAAGGCCAAAGGAGAGCTCCCTTTTGACCAAAGGTTCAGGTTTCTTCACCTTCAGGGAGTATAGGAAAGGTCTGTCCTGCCTTCCTATGAGGAGGAGCTCCTCAAAGCCTTTGTTTGTAATAAAGGCTGTCTTTGCTCCCTTCCTCTCAAGGAGGGCGTTTGTGGCAACGGTAGTCCCGTGGGTTATTCTTCTCCTCTCTCCACCGATTTCCCTTAAACCCTTTAAAATTGCCTCAGCCGGATTTTCGGGAGTTGAGAGGACCTTTAAGACTCTCCACTTACCGTCCTTTTTATAGATGAAGTCGGTAAACGTTCCGCCGGTATCAACTCCTACTATAACTTCTTCCATACCTCTCCCCTCTTTTCAATGTTAAACTTAGGAAAAACTTAATCTTAATGGTAAAGGTATGGAAAAGAGACAGCCTGTTGGAGTTGAAATTTTTGACAGGATAGCCGAGAGGTACGATTCAATATCCACCTTCCTCTCACTCGGGATTATAAAGAGGTGGCAGAGGGAATTAGTTAGAGGCCTTGAAAAACCGGGCTTTGTCCTTGACCTTGCCTGCGGAACTGGAGACGTTGGAGCTCTCGTTAAAGGGAAATCAAAGGGGGTAGTGGGCCTTGACTATTCTCTGCCTATGTTAAGGGTTGCAAAGAGAAAGTACCCTGAAATCCTCTTCGTTAGAGGAGATGCCCTAAGAACGCCGTTTAGAGACGGAACTTTTGACACTGTTTTAATCTCACTTGCCCTTCGCCACTTTGAAAGGCCGAAAGAGGCCCTCTCTGAGGTTAGAAGGATTTTAAAGGAGGGGGGTAGGGTAAGGATCCTTGAAGTTTCAATTCCAAAGAACCCTGTTTTGAAGGGCCTCTTCATAACTTTCCTAAAGAGGGTGATGCTACCTCTAGGTAAGGTTCGCTCAAAGGCAGACGTTACGAGGCACCTCTATGAGACTATAGTCAACTTTCCCCACTACGAAAAGCTTATAGAGCTCTCTAAGGAAGTGGGATTTAAAGAGGCCAGCTATAGAACTCTCATGGGGGGACTGGCGACGATTTACTCATTAAGAGGATAATTGATTATAATACGATTTTGAATCGCTTATTTTAAACCTTCCTTTAGGTCTTATAGGGGTAGGAGGATATGGTGAAAAGGCTAATTTTAACGGCAGCAGGGCTTTCTGCTTTTGCCCTATCCGGCTGTGGTGGAGGTGGAAGCGGAATTGCTGACCCTGACGTTTACTATAGGGACTTTGGAGTAAACGTAGCGGTAAGGAGCTCTCCTTACCTAACTAAGGAGAACCACCCAGACGGCTGGGGGCAGCCAAACTGCCTTCTTTGTCACCAGGGATTTAAACATACAATGGCAACCCCTTCGTTTCCAACACAGGCGTACCAAAGTCTGATTGAGAGGGCAGTCTCAAAGGTTGGAAAGGAGAAGGCAATAAACGTATGTTCAGCCTGCCATGGAACGAACGGAGTAGAGGGTGTTAAGAGGAACTGTCTGGTCTGCCACGATTCAATAGATAAGCTTCACTTTTACAAGAATACATCCTCCAGGAAGCAGTCCTTCCACGACTTTAACGGAAACGAGAAGATTGACGATGGGGACTGCGTAGTATGCCACTGGCAGTCCGACATGGATGGAATCGTTGAGCCAGACACCGACCTTGGAGCTCTAAACGGAGTCCATCCCAGAAAGGTTAATGACCTGTGTTTAACCTGCCACTCAGCTACAGGCCCAGAAATATTTAACTCTCCAGTAGCAGATACCGACGGAGACGGAAAGGCCGATTCCCTCTTAACTCCTTCAAAACTTCCTCCGGATATAGAAACTCCTTGGAATAACAACGACTGGCACGGTCAAAACTCCTTTACTTCAGAAAGGTTGTTTGAGGAAATAACCCTTTCAGGGGAGCTCCTGTTCCACTCAAACCACTCTCCCCTTGTCTGCTCCCAGTGCCACAACCCCCACGCTTCAAACAACGATAAGTTAATTGTAGAGAAGGTAGGAGAGACTTTAATTTCTGAGAAAGTAGTTAGGCAGGTTGACAACACCTCTGAGGTTAAGTACGCAGTAATTGACCCACAGGTAACAGCTTACTTTAAAGACCTTTCATTCTCAGGGATAGTTACAGCAAAGGATAGGACTTACGACCTCTCTAAAGCTGAAGACCTAAAGGCCTTCATGAACTTGCCGGTTAAAAACCTTGACCAGGTAGACGTTAAAACTGCTAGGGCTTACACTTCGTCCCTATGTGCTGCATGCCACTCCGGTAGTTACTACTCACCGGTAAATAACCTTTCCCTCCCAAAAGACGTTGAAACCCACGGGGGATCCAACAACGAATGTACACAGTGCCACGTCCACGGTCACACCTTCTAATGGGGAGGAGTCTCTCCTCCCTTTAACTTATTAGGATTTTGATCCCTATTAAAACCATAAAAACTCCAAAGCTCCTCTTCAAGTGGCTTTGGCTGATTCTCCTTAAAAGGTTCAGTCCCAAACGGCTACCGACCAGAGAGCCCAGCGAAACTAAGAAGGTTGCAGGAAGGTAAACGTACCCTAACTGGTAACTTAGAACTTTTTTGGCCGGGACAACCATGTAGAGGAGAGTTCCAAAGAGGGCGTTGAGGAAAGATGAAAGAGAAGCGGCAGCAACAACCTTTTCAACCGGCAGTGAAGAGAAGGAAAAGAGGATCGAATTGACAACAACCCCCCCTCCTATACCGAAGAGGGAGCTGAGGAAGCCCGAGATAAAGACGGAAAGCCTTACTATACCCTCTCCTCCCCTACTCAAGTGAGCTTTCTTAATTTCCCCTTTTAGGAAATTTCTAAAACCTAACACTATTAAGAGAGCTCCAAACAACTTCTTTAAAGCCAAGGCCGGTATAAACTTGGCCAGGAAAACACCCAGGGCAACGGCTGGAGCTGAGAAGAGGCCTAAAGTTAAAATGTCCTTCAAACGTAAACTTCCCTTTAAGAGGTGAGAAAGGGATGTAAAGAGAGTTGTAAAGGCTATTACAGATAGGCTTGTTGCAACTGAGAGCTTTACTGAGAGCCCCTCCTCAACTCCAAAACTTCTAAAGAGAATCCAGAATACGGGAACCAGTATAACTCCACCGCCTATTCCAAAGAGACCTGCAGCAAAGCCGGAGAAGACTCCGGCAAGGAGCAAAAGGGAAACCTCAAAAAGTTCCAACTACTTGACCTCATCTTTAATTATTAAATCAGCCTTACTCTATAATTTCCTTTAATCTACCAAAAGAGGGAATTGGAGTGAAGTTAAAGAAGTTCGTCGGAGCCCACGTAAGCTCTGCTGGAGGAGTTTTCAACGCACCACTCAACGCAGAGAAGATAGGAGCTAAGGCCTTTGCCCTCTTTACAAAGAACCAGAGACAGTGGAAGGCGAGGCCTTTAAAGGAAGAGGATGTTGAGAAGTTTAAGGAGAACCTAAAGAAGGTTGGAATCTCTCCCGACCACGTTCTTCCCCACGACAGTTACCTGATAAACCTCGGAAGTCCCGATAAGGAAAAGAGGAGGAAGTCAATTGAGGCCTTTGTAGATGAAGTTGAAAGGTGTTATCAGTTAGGCCTTAAGTATTTAAACTTTCACCCCGGGAGCTCCCTCGGAAAGGTTAGTGAGGATGAGTGCCTTAAAATAGTTTCAGAATCAATAAATGAAGCCCTTTCAAGGACAAAGGAAGTTATACTGGTAATTGAAAACACCGCAGGTCAGGGGAGTAACGTAGGTTACAGGTTTGAACACATTGCAAGGATAATTGAGCTGGTTGAGGATAAAAGCAGGATAGGAGTCTGCCTTGATACCTGCCATATGTTTGCTGCAGGATACGACATAAGGACTCCAGAGGCTTACGAGAGGACTATGAAAGAGTTTGACGATGTTGTCGGTTTTAAATACCTAAAGGGAATGCACCTAAACGATGCAAAGTCTACACTTGGGAGTAGAGTTGATCGTCACCACTCAATAGGAAAGGGGAATATAGGCCTTGAGGCTTTCAGGCTCATAATGAACGATGATAGGTTAAACGACATTCCTCTCATCCTTGAGACGATAGACCCTTCTATCTGGAAAGAGGAGATAGAGCTCCTTTACTCCCTCGTTGAAGGTTAAAGGAGGAAGAAATGAAGATAACCGGAAGAACCGCCGTTTACGGAATAATAGGCTACCCTGTTAAGCACTCCCTCTCCCCGCTCATGCAGACGTCGGCCTTTCAGGAGTTAGGGTTGGATGCAGTTTACGTTCCTTTTGAGGTGCCTCCTGAGAACCTTGAAGATGCAGTAAAGGGATTGAGAGCCCTATCTGTAAGAGGTTTCAACGTAACAGTTCCCCACAAGGAAAAGGTAGCACAGCTGGTTGACTACTTAACGGAGGATGCAGAAATACTTGGAGCAGTTAACACGGTGAAGAACGAAGGTGGGGAGCTTACCGGATACAACACAGATGCTGAAGGGTTCCTCCGCTCGCTTATTGAAGAGGGAGTTGAGCTTGAAGGAAAGAGGGCCCTTATGTTTGGAGCAGGGGGAGCTGCAAGGGCTGTAGGTTATGCCCTCTTAAAGGGAGGAGTGAAGTTCTTAAACATAGTAAACAGGAGCTTTTCAAAGGCTAAGAAGATGGCAGAAATACTCGGTAGGAGGGGAAACGTTTTAGTATATCCCCTGAAGGAAGGAACCGTTGAGGCCCTATTAAAAGACGCAGACATAATAGTTAACACGACAAGCGTTGGAATGAAGGAGGGTGATCCCCAACTCTTTGACTACTCTAAAATCCCTTCAGGAATAACCGTAGTTGATATTATCTACAACCCTCCACAGACCCCTCTACTCAAAGCTGCAAAGGAAAAGGGCTGTAAAACGATTAACGGACTTGGAATGTTGGTTCATCAGGGAGCCGTAGCCTTTGAAATATGGACTGGTAAGAAAGCACCGGTTGAAAAGATGAAGAAAGTTCTTGAAGAGGAGCTCTATGGATCTGTTTAAAGAACTTGTAAACTCTGAAGTCTGGAAACTCTATCAGCCCTATTTCATATCACTCATAATCGGTGGCCTCATTGGAACTGAAAGGGAGTTTAAAAAGCAGAGGGAAAAGGTTCCGTTCTTTGGAGGAATAAGGACTTTTATCCTCATTTCCCTCTTCGGGACGCTATCAGCCCACGTTTCAGACGTCTTCGGAGTTCCCTACTTCTTCTACATAGCTCTAACTTCTTTAACCTTCTTGGTGGCAGTTGCCCAATACCTTGAGGGACTGCCCGGTTTAACTTCTGAAGTTTCAGCCCTTATAACTTTT
This sequence comes from Thermovibrio guaymasensis, assembly GCF_003633715.1. Taxonomy (NCBI): domain Bacteria; kingdom Pseudomonadati; phylum Aquificota; class Aquificia; order Desulfurobacteriales; family Desulfurobacteriaceae; genus Thermovibrio; species Thermovibrio guaymasensis. The sequence goes on along the minus strand of NZ_RBIE01000003.1, from coordinate 18,829 downwards.
ACACTGGGAGCTCTCTGCTACAAGGAGGAGTTCCAGCTTGCAGCCTTCACGGGAGTCTTAATTCTCTTCGTCCTCTCCTTCAAGGAACAGATGCACTCTTTCGTTAAACATTTAACTTTGGAAGACCTATATGCCTTTTTAAAGTTTGCGGCCGTAACTGTAATAGTCTATCCCCTCCTTCCAGACCAGAACTTCTACGGAGTCAATCCGAGGGAAGTTTGGACTATGGTCGTAGTGATTTCAACTATAGACTTCATAGGCTACGTCCTAACGAAGCTGGCTGGGGAAAGGGGAGTTCTCATAACGGGACTCATAGGAGGACTCGTCTCAAGCACGGCAGTTACAGTAACTTTTTCCTCCCTTTCAAAGGTTAATTCTGCCCTTACTAGCGAATACGCTGCAGGAATTGTAGGGGCCTCTGCCATAATGTTCCCAAGAATGACATTTCTCTCCTCAATCGTATCCCCCCAGTTTGCAAAGGTTCTCCTGGTTCCGAGTTTTATTGCCTTTCTACTTGGTATCTTCTTTGCCTACAGGATTGCTAAGGGAAGTAAGGGGGATAGGACGGAAGTTAAAGTTCAAAACCCCTACGAACTGTCAACTGCGGTAAAGTTCGGCATTTTTTACGCCTTCATTCTCTTCCTTTCAAGGAACGCACTTACTTACTTTGGAAACCTTGGACTCTACGTTGTTTCTGCAATTTCAGGTCTTTCCGACGTTGATGCGATTACTCTTTCAGTTACGAAACTCTTTAAAACCGGGTCTGTTGAGATATTGGCTGGAGTTACTGCAGTCTTAATTGCAGCGTTTGTAAATACAGTTTTCAAGTGGTTCTTGACCTTTTCAATGGGAAGTAGGGAGCTCTTTAGACAAACGACACCCGGATTTATAGCCCTCATATTCGGGGAAGTTATAGGAGTAGCCCTTTTATTCTGGTTGAAGTAGAAAGGAGAGTTAAAGGGGGCAGAGCCCCCAAGCAGGTTACTGAACGGGGTAAACGCTTACGAACTTCTTGTTCCTTCTTGTTTCAAACTTAACTACACCGTCAATTAGGGCAAAGAGGGTGTAGTCACTACCCATTCCAACGTTCTGTCCTGGGTGGATTGACGTTCCCCTTTGTCTAACGATGATGTTTCCGGCCCTTACAATCTGGCCGTCGTGTCTTTTAACACCCAGTCTCTTTCCGATTGAGTCCCTACCGTTTTTGGTAGAACCCATACCTTTCTTATGTGCCATGACAAACCTCCAATTAGCTTACGATTTCATTAATCTGGAGTTCTGTAAAGTGCTGGCGGTGGCCGTACTTCCTCTGGTAGTGCTTCTTCTTCTTGTACTTAAATACGATAATCTTCTTACCCTTACCGTGCCTTACAACTGTAGCTTTAACCTTGTAACCTTTGGCCTCATCGCCAACCTTTACGCTACTGTCGTCCCTAACTAGGAGAGCTTCAAACTCTACTTCGGAGCCTTCAGGTAGGTTGAGCTTTTCAACCTTTAAAACCTGACCGGGCTCCACAACGTACTGCTTTCCTCCTGTCTTAATAACGGCATACATCTTGCCCTACCTCCGGCTGTTTTCGGTGAGGTGTAATTTATATCAGAATTATCCGTTAGGTCAACAACCAAAAATTACTCTATTTGTCACACATCAAATTTCAGAAACAATTACTTCAAAGGCTTGTACTACTTGACTTTAAAGCACCTATATTAGATTTTCATTAAAGTTCTTAATAAAGATGTGTGACTATTGACCCTTTCTTCGCAATTTTATAGTGGTTCTTTAATAAATGAGGTTTTTAGCTCTCCTTTAAGGAATTGAAACTGTAAAGAAAAGCCTTTGAAAGGCATAAAATTTGGATTTTAGTTAACTTTATATCAGGCGAGAAGTTAAGAGTATTCCTAACGAAGGATAATTTTTCCTTCTTTAAGGAGTATGTAGAGTTTATTTCCTAAGAAGTTTTCAAATTTTCCCCTCTTTTTTGCTATTCTTAAAGCCTCGGAAATGTAGTTCTCCTCAAGCTCCAGTTTTTTAAACTTGTCTGAAAACTGTTTTTTAACTTGTGAGATGATTTTCTTAACGGCTTTACCTGTTGGGAGCTCCCTATACTTAGAAACCAAGTCTGAAAGGTTCAGAAGGAGCTCCACCATCTTTCTCAGCTCCTCCTCTCTCCTTTCTCTTAACTTCCTGTTCAGAACTTTTGAAAAGACGTCGTCATGCTTTCCCATAAGGTAAAGGTTGAAGAGCTTATGGGGTGGTATGTTGTGCAGATACGTAAAGGCGTAGTGTCTGTCGTAATACCACGGAGACTTAAGTTTTACAAAGAGCGGAAAAGGCTCTTTGGCCGAAAAGTCCTTTAAAACAAAACCTTCAACCATTTCTCTGTTTTTAAGTTCCTTCTCAACATCTTCAAATTTACCAGTGATTTTCTCCGGTAGCTCAAATCCTGCCTCTTTTAGCTCCTCTTCCGTCCTTTCTAATAGGTACTCTCCCGTTCTGTTATTCCTTACTTCGGTTAAAAAAAGCTCCTCCCTATCGTAGGGGATGACAAGCTGAAACTCTGGAGATACGAGCTCAAAAATAGGAGTAAATCCCTTTTCAACCATCCTCTTTGTAAATTCGTATAGGTTAGTTTTTTTCTTAAGGAGCTCCTCACCCTTTTTAGTTTGAGGGTTTTCAAAGTCCTTCTGGGTTAAAAGCTTTAATTCTCCGTTTAAGATAACGGGGTGAAGCATCGTTCCGTCAAGCTTTTCTCTGAAAATAAACTCTTTCCCTTCTAAGTTCTCCCTCCTGCTCTCTTCAGATTCGTCAAGGTTGAAAAACTTGTGAAATGGACGGGAAACAACCTCTCCGGTTCCCTTTGAGAAGGTTATTCCCCTGAGTTCCCTCTTTATAGGGGAGTCAAAGACTTTAGGTGAATTAAACCTGTAGGAAACCTTTATAAGACCGTCTTTTTCAATGACCTTAAAGAACTTATTACCCTCAACTTCTTTGAGGACTTCTGGGAGTTTAATCTTCACTTAAGTGCCTCAAGAGCTTCTTTTAAGCTTACTTTACCCTCGTAAAGTGCTTTACCAACTATTGCACCAGAAACACCTCTTATCTCTGAAAGTTTAATAAGGTCTTCCAGCTTTGCCACTCCCCCTGAGGCTATAACAGGCTTACAGGTGCTACTTGCGAACTTTTCAACTTCAGAGAAGTTAGGGTTTGTTAAAGTTCCGTCCTTTGAGATGTCGGTGTAAACAAACCCCCAGATAGGTTTTTCTTCCATCTTCCTTGCAAGCTCAACTGCACTAACTCCGGAAACCTCAACCCAACCCTTCGTTGTTACCATTCCATCCTTAGCATCTATGCCAACAACTATTTTTCCGGGAAAAGCTTTTACCATCTGGTCAAAGAGTTGGGGTTCCTCCACTGCAACAGTTCCGACGACTACTCTGTCAACACCTATCTTAAAGAGCTCCTCAAGGGCCTTCAAAGTCCTGACGCCTCCCCCAAACTGAACTGGAACGCTGACGTTCTTAACTATCTCCTCAACTATCCTTATGTTCTTAGGAACTCCTTCAAAGGCACCGTCAAGGTCAACAACGTGAATCCTTGGAGCTCCCTCCTCTTCCCACCTTTTAGCAACTTCAACCGGGTTCTCAAAGTAGACCTTTTCCATGTCGGCCCTACCTTGGTAGAGCCTAACGCACTTACCTCCCTTTATGTCAACTGCAGGAATTACCTCAAACATAAAACCTCCCTACTTAACAGTTTACTATATTTCCAGAACGTCAAACATATTGTAGAGTCCCGGCTCTTTCCCTTTAAGCCACTTTGCAGCTATTAAAGCTCCCCTTGCAAAGGTCTCACGGCTGGTAGCCCTGTGGGTTAGCTCTATCCTCTCTCCCAAAGTGGCGAAGTAGACTGTATGCTCTCCTACAACGTCGCCCATCCTTGCTGCCAAGACTCCTATTTCGTCGTCTTTCCTCGGTCCTATCATTCCCTTCCTTCCGTAAACACCACTCTCCTCAAGGTTTAGGCCCAGTTCCTTAGCGACAATCTCTGCAAGGCGGACTGCCGTTCCAGAGGGGGCATCCTTCTTAAACCTGTGGTGAATCTCAAATATTTCTACATCGTAACCCTTATCCTTTAGAGCTCTAGCTGCTTCTTCAACAAGCTTAAAGAGGAGGTTGACCCCTAAACTCATGTTCGGCGAATAGACTATCGGGACTTCTTTAGAAACCTTCTCTATCTCTTCAATCTGCTCTTTTGTTAAACCGGTAGTTCCGATAACCAAGCCAAAACCGACCTCTCTAGCTTCCCTCACAAGTGCCATTGTTCCTTCTGGAGCTGTAAAGTCAATCACGATTTCCGGTTTTTCTTCCATATCCTTGATACTTCTGTAGAACTTTATTCCCGGTTCAAACTCCTTACCGACGAAGGGACTGTCCGGCCTTTCCAGAACTCCAACCAGTTTAAAGTCCTTATCTTCAAGGGCAAGCTTCCCAATCAATCTGCCCATTCTTCCTGCTCCACCTGCAACTGCCAACTTTACCATGATTCACTACCTCAACTTTTTCTTCCGATTTACTTCAAACCACTTAACTATTCCGTAAACTATTCCCAGAATGAAAATTAGAGCTCCGATTCCCAGTTTAAACTCAATGGGTTTGTTGTGTTCAAGGGAAACGACCAGTGCTTCCCTGATTGTTGCGGCTAACGCAACGCTGACGAAGGCACTAACGGCAAGCTCACCGCCAAGCATGAACTTTATTTCGCTGTTTAGGAGCTCTAAAACGGTCCAGAGTATCAGTAGGTCTCCAAGGGCTGCAATTAGACTGTGGGCAAGGTCTCCGTGGAAGAAGTGCATTATATCTGAGATGAAGAGGGCAATAACAAATATTGCAAGGAACATGAGGCCTATTAGGATTGCAATGTCCATAAAGATTGCAAACTTCTTACTGAAGCTGATTGCAGTTCTCTCCACCCTACCGGCTTCGAGGAAAATCTTCATTTCAACGTCAACGTAGTAGGAGATAAAAACGTCCTCGTTGAGTGCAAGGATCTTCCTTAGAGAGCGGGTAAGGTCCTCCATTCTGTCAAAGAGCTCTTCAATAACGAACTTTTCAAGCTCTCCGATTTTATTAGGATCACAAACTTTCTTCTGTTCTTCCTGATAGTGCCTGAAGAATTCCTCCCCGTGCTTTTTAAAGTACTCAGAAATTCTCCTAGTACAGAAGCGGCTAACGAAGTTCATCGCGACAATTATGTAGTGGGGAGGAATTCCCTCCTCAACGTGAACCTTCGCTATCCTAAGCAGGTAAAGGAGGTACTCTGAGTCGTACTTTCCAGAAAAGAGTTTTTCGTACCATTCTTTAATGGTCTGTTTTAACTTTTGGAGTTTACTTTCGGGAATGTACTCCTTAATATCTGGAAACTTCATTAGATTATCGTAGAACGCTTCTGCAAACTCTTCCTTATAGGGAAGGAGTATATTTCCAAGGAATTGAAGGTTTTTTATGTCTTTTTCCCTGATTTCAAAGTAGAGAAAAAGCCTCTCTAAATCCCTGTAGTCAACGGTAGATATCCCCATTACTGAATTACTCCGTACTCTTTAAGGGTTTTCTGGATTACCTCTTCCTTCTCAGGGGTTGTGGGGCACAGGGGAAGTCTGAACTCCTTTTCCATCATCCCCATCATTGAGAGGGCTGTTTTAACGGGAATCGGATTGGTATCTATGAAGAGGACTTTTGATAGGTTGTAGAGCTCCCTATGAATCCTTGAAGCCTCTTTCCAGTTTCCGTTTAAAAACTCCCTGTACATCTTTACGACTCTTTCAGGAACTACGTTTGCAGTAACAGAGATAACGCCTTTAGCACCAACCGTTAAAAGCGGGAAGAAGGTTAAATCGTCACCTGAGAGGATCTCTATCTTATCCCCGCAGAGGTTAACTATTTCGGTAGCAACGTTTGTGCTTCCGGTCGCCTCCTTTATAGCTACTATGTTGTCAATTTCGGCCAACCTCGCAACAGTTTCAGGGAGCATGTTTACTCCCGTTCTGCTCGGAACGTTGTATAGGACTATTGGAATTGGAACGGCTTCAGCTACGGCCTTAAAGTGGAGGTATAGACCTTCCTGGTTTGGCTTGTTGTAGTAGGGGGTTATTAGTAGGGCTCCATCGGCACCTGCTTTATAGGCAAACTCCGTAAGCATTATGGCTTCTGAAGTTGAGTTTGAACCGGTTCCTGCAATTACCTTTACCTTTCCTTTAGCCTCCTCAATTGTTATTGCTATTACCTCTTCGTGCTCTTCGTAAGAAAGGGTTGCGCTCTCCCCCGTAGTTCCGCACGGGACAATTCCGTCAACGCCGTTTTCAATTAAGAATTTGATGTGTTTCCTTAGAGCTTCTTGGTCAACTTTACCCTCTTTAAAGGGGGTAGGAATAGCAACGTATATGCCTTCAAACATGGCTCCTCCAGAAGTTTTTAAAAGGGAGCTTTATAAAAGTATAATTGCTCTCGTTATTTTATCCTTTTAGAGAGGGAAAAGATGGAAAGGTGGAAAGGCGTAATTGAGGAGTTCAGGGAATTCTTACCGGTTTCTGATAAAACCCCAGTAATAACCCTTTTAGAGGGTAACACTCCTCTAATAAAGGCAAATAACCTTGCAAGGGAGATTAAGCCGGGAATAGAGCTCTACCTGAAGTTTGAGGGTTTAAACCCGACTGGCTCTTTCAAGGATAGGGGAATGACTATGGCCGTTTCAAAGGCCGTTGAGGAGGGGGCAAAGGCAGTAATCTGTGCCTCAACTGGAAACACGTCAGCCTCAGCTGCAGCCTATGCGGCAAAGGCCGGACTAAAGGCTGTAGTTTTAATTCCTGAAGGGAAAATAGCACTCGGAAAGCTATCCCAGGCAGTGATGTACGGAGCGGAGGTAATTCAGATTAAGGGGAACTTTGACCAAGCCCTTGAAATAGTTAGAGAGATAGGCCAGCAGTACCCTATAACGATAGTTAACTCAATCAACCCTTACAGGCTTCAGGGGCAGAAGACCGCAGCCTTTGAGATTTGCGAGCAGCTAGGTAGAGCTCCGGACTACCACTTTATCCCTGTGGGGAATGCAGGTAACATAACGGCCTACTGGATGGGATACAAAGAGTACTACGAAGCTGGTAAAGTTGACTCAAAGCCTAAGATGTGCGGATGGCAGGCTGCAGGAGCAGCTCCAATAGTCCTTGGTCACCCAGTCAAAAACCCTGAGACTATAGCAACTGCGATAAGGATTGGAAACCCTGCAAGCTGGAAGGGAGCAGTAAACGCGGCCAACGAGTCTGGGGGCTTTATAGATATGGTTACAGATGAGGAGATTTTGGAAGCCTATAAGCTTGTTGCAAGAACTGAGGGTATATTCTGCGAGCCGGCCTCTGCAGCCTCAATTGCAGGGGTAATAAAGAGCGTTAGGGAAAAGGGAATGTTTGAAAAGGGAGACGTGATTGTATGTACCCTTACAGGCCACGGCCTTAAAGACCCAGATACTGCAATATCAATGGGAGTTAGGCCTGTTACTCTCCCTGCAGAGAGGGAAGAAATAGTCAAGTATTTAGGGTTTTAAAGATGAGATTAACGGAAATACCACAGGGATTTAGAACCCTTTTGCCGAAGGAAGTGAGGCAGAGGGAAGAGCTCTTTAAGAAGTTAACTAAGGTCGTTGAGCTCTGGGGGTACGAGCCCCTATTACCTCCAACTATTGAGTTCCTTGAGGTCTTTAAAGCGGTTGATGAGAAGTTAGAGGAGATTTCTTTTAAGCTCGTTGACAGGAAAACTGGAAGGTTAATGGCAGTAAGGCCAGACTTTACACCCCAGGTCTCAAGGGTTGTGGCCTCCTCCTTTAAGGATGAAGACCCCCCTTTTAGGTTCTACTACTGGGGGAAGATCTTTAGGGATGCTGGAAACGAGAGGGAAATTAGCCAGCTGGGGATAGAACTTTTAGGGGTAGATGAAGTTGAGGCCGATGCCGAAGTTATAGGAGTAGTAGCTAACGGACTTTCAGAGCTTGGAATAAAGTCATTCCAGATAGACATAGGACACGGTCTCTTCCTGGAAGGGGCTTTGAGGGAACTGGAGATTGAGGGAGAGGAGAAGGAGGAGCTGGTAGAGATTTTACGCCACAAAGACTTTTCGGGAATAGACCTCTTCTCGCAGAAGTTAAAGTTAACGGGAGAGAAAAGGGAGAAGCTCTTTAACCTTTTAGAGCTCTACGGTAAAGAGGAGGTTTTAGAGAGGGCAAAAGCTCTCTTTAAAAATCCCCTTTCTCAGAGGGCCATTTCAGAGCTCTCTTCCGTCTATAAAATCCTTAAGAGTTACGGCTTTGAAGAGAAAGTAATTTTTGACCTTTCAGAAAAGAGGGGAATGGGATACCACACCGGAATAACTTACGAGGTCTTTCACCCTCTACTCTCATCACCTCTGGGAATAGGGGGCAGGTACGACCAGCTCCTTAAGAAGTTTGGGAGAGAGCTCCCGGCAACGGGAATAGCCCTTAACCTTGACTCATTGATGGAACTCCTTGAGAAGAAGAGGGTTTCTCTCTCAAGGGAAGAGAAGGACTTTTACATAATTGACCTTAAAAAGGAGCTCCACGTTGCCTACCACCTTGCAAAGGAGCTAAGGGAACTCGGTTATTCTGTGGCAAGGGACATTTTAAAGAGGGACTATAGAAAGTCGGTAGAAGTTGCCTTTTCTAAGGGATACAGGTTCGTAGTTGTCCTAAACAGGGAAGAAAGTCCTGTAAACGTCCTGTTTACGTCTCCGGAGAACTTCGTTGACTTAGGGGAAGAGCCCCTTAAACGTATCCTTGAGTTAGTTAGAAACTTTAATTGAAAGTAAAAAGTTTGTATATTTGCGGCGGCAGAATTTAAGAGGAGGAAGTAAATGGCCACTCTCGCGATAGTCGGAACCCAGTGGGGCGACGAAGGAAAGGGGAAAATCGTTGACATACTCTCTCTGGAAGCAGACTACATCGTAAGGTTTCAGGGAGGGAACAACGCAGGACATACAGTTGTTATTAACGGGAACAAGTACATTCTCCACCTTCTCCCTTCCGGAATCCTTCACGATGATAAAAAGTGCGTCCTTGGAAACGGAATGGTCATTGACCTTGAAGGCCTCCTCAACGAGATAGAGTTCATAAAGAGAGTTGGGAAAAGCCCCGAAGGGAGGCTATTTGTAAGCGAGAGGGCCCACGTAATCTTCCCCTACCACAAGGAGCTTGATGCCGCCTCTGAGAAGTTAAAGGGAGACGGTTCAATAGGAACCACTTTAAAGGGAATAGGACCTGCATATAAAGACAAAGCTGGAAGGGTAGGGATAAGGATTTCAGACCTTAAAAACGAAGAGAGTTTTAAGGAAAAGTTAAAGTGGAACTTGAGAGAAAAGGAGCTAACCCTTAAATATGTTTACAACTACCCGGTTTCCTTTGACTTTGACAGGATTTACTCAACAACTATGAGGCTCTATGAGAAGATAGAGGAGTTTGTCTGTGACACTGTTTCCCTCTTAAACAGGGAGATTGATTCTGGAAGGAGAGTACTCTTTGAAGGGGCTCAGGCAACCCTCCTTGACATAGACGTTGGAACTTACCCATTTGTAACCTCCTCAAACTCATCAGCCCTTGGAATATCGGCAGGAGCAGGAGTAAGCCCGAAGAAGGTTGAAAAAATCTACGGAATTGCAAAGGCTTACACGACGAGAGTGGGGGGCGGTCCTTTTCCAACGGAGTTGAAGGACAGTTTGGGAGAGCTCCTGAGGGCTCGGGGTCACGAGTACGGTTCGACTACCGGAAGGCCAAGGCGCTGCGGATGGCTTGACCTCTTTGCCGTAAAGTTCTCCACTATGGTAAACCATCTTGACGGAGTAGTAATAACTAAACTTGACGTTTTAGATGCCTTTGATGAGATAAAGGTCTGCGTTGGCTACGAGCTTGATGGAGAGGTTATTGAAAGGTTTCCATCAACTGCAGAAGAACTTTCAAGAGTTAGGCCAATCTATCAGACCCTTCCAGGCTGGAAAACAGAGACTACCCACATAAAGAAGTGGGAAGAGCTCCCAAAAGAGGCTAAAAACTTCATAAGGTTCATTGAGGACTACCTCGGAGTTCCCGTCCCCATAATTTCAACGGGACCCCAGAGGGACGAGACAATTCTAAGGAGCTCCCTCTGGTAATTTAGAGAGCTCTTAACATTAAGATATAGATCAGGAAACCTATAAAGAAGAAGAGGAAGTTGTAGAAGTGGAATCTCAGCAAAAATCCTTTACCGTCGCCTCTCCACTTCTTATAGAGCCTGTAGGTTATTAGGTTTGCCATTGAGGAGACTAAGGTCCCGAAACCTCCCACACTAACGCCCCACAGAAGGGGAGCCCACCTATCGGTAAACTCAGAGACCAGCAGAGCTGCAGGAACGTTGCTCATAACTTGGCTTAAAAGGGCAGAGTAGCTAAATACGGAAATGTCACTATCTATCTGAATCTTTAAGGCGTAAGAGAGGTTATCGGTAAAGGCAAAGAAGAAGAGGAATGTTCCAAGCAGGAAGTAGTCAACTCTAAAGAGCTCCCTCCTAAAAAGGAGAGCGTAGAGGAGGGGTAAAACCCCCAAGTAGAGGGGAAGGAGCTTTAAGGCCACAAAAACAAAAATTAGAAAGAGAAGAGCCACAGGAAGAGCACTCTTAACGCAGAGCTCCCTGAAAGCTCCCCTTCCCTTCAGCTCTTTGGGAGAGAGGAGAGTAAGGAGAATAAGGACGAGAGCTCCGAAAGGCCAGATAACCTTAAAGAACTCTCCCGGTCCTAAAGAGTACTTCAAGTAGATGAAGATGTTCTGAGGGTTCCCTATGGGCGAAACTGCAGAGAGGCCGTTGGCCGCAAGGGTCTCAAATATGAGAACCTTCTCCACTCCGCCGCTCCCTACAGCAAGGGTCAGGGGAACCATAACTATCAGGGCAACGTCGTTGGTTATTAAGGTAGAGAGGAAACCAGTAAAGAGAACCAGCTTTAGGCCGAGAAACCTTCCCTTGCTTATCTTTAGTGCTATCCGGTCAAGGAGGCCGGAAGTTTGAAGTCCCTTAATCAGAATCAGAAAGACCCAGAGGATAAAGAGAACTTGAACCTCGTCGGCCGTTATACGGGGAAACTTCTTTAAAAAGAGGCTTGTAGAGAGGGCAAGGAAGAGGGAGAGGTAAAAGAGCCACTCGTCAAAGAAGTGCCTTAAAAAAGTCCTCATTTGTAAGGGCAAACGTCTTTAAGTTTTACCTCTTTCATCTTACCAACTTCCTCTGGAAACTTATCCTTTAAGTAGTCAAGGAGATTGTTAAAAAGGGGAAGGAGCTGGGAAGGAGGAGTTCCCAGCTCACAGAGAACCTTCCTTCCCTCCCTTTTAACTTCAACGAAACCAAACTTCTTAAGCCTTGAAAGGGGAACGGAAACTGTTGGATCTGAAAGGCCAAGGACAGCTGAAATTTCGCAGACGTAAAGGGGCCTTTCCATTAAGAGCCTTAAAATCTTCAGCCTTGTGGGTTCTCCCAAGACTTTAAGGCCTTCTGCAAACTCTTCAGGCTTCAAGACCTACTCCGAAAGTTTCTTGACAACGCCGGGTTTAAGGTAATCTATCAACTCTGAAGGGCTTGAGGCAAGGACTTTAACGTTATTAAATCCTGCATTAATTAAAAGTGAATAAGCGATAGTTGCCCTGATTTTGCCGGGGCAGATAGGACAGACGAGCTTGTCCTTTGGGATTTCGTTGAGTCTATCTGGAAGTTGGTTTAAAGGAATTCTGATTCCAAAGGCTTCAAGGGTGTAAAATTTAGCCTCCTCGTCAGTTCTAACGTCAAGGAGAACGGCTTCCCCCGCCTTCCACTTCTCAATGAAGGCCTCTAAAGATATCTTGTGGTTGTTCTGGGTAAGCCAATCAAGGTTCATTTCCCTAATTTTTTCTTTTAAACCCATCTCTACCTCCTTAAATGAACTTAGTAAGGAATTTTATTCCCAGTATGATGAATACTATACCTAAGAGCTTTTTAACCTGAGCAGGGCTCAGATACTTGTGGGTTATATGAGCTCCTAAGTAGCCGGCAAATGCAGCAGGAATTGCAGCGGCAAGGGTTATTTCCCAGTCAACCTTCCCCAGCTTTAAGTATGTCAAGAAGGCCGATAAAGATGAGAAGACTACGGCCAAAGCAGTAACAGGAACAACTTTCTTAGGATGGTACCCGGCAATTATTAAAAGGGGAGATATTAATCCTCCCCCTCCTACTCCGAGGAGTCCGGAAACAAAACCTGATAAGCAGCCTACAAAGACTGGGTATAGGGGGTTTTTTACTTTAAGGAGCTCTCTCTTAGGAGTGTAAACCATAATTCCTGCAAAGAAGAGAAATAGGGTAAAGGCTATTCCTACAATCCTTTCAGGGATAATAGTTGAGGCGTAAGCCCCAAAGGGAGCAAATAAGAGGGATGAGAATAAAAGGGGAACGGCGAGTCTGAAGTCTACCAGTCCGTTTTTAACGTTGTGAACTGAAGCTGAGAAAGTAGAGATAAAGTTTGTAAACAGTCCGGCCGGCCTTGCAAGGGAAAAGGGGACTCCAAGGAATACGAGAACCGGTATAAGGGCTACGGCAGAACCAAGCCCTCCCAAGGCAAACAGGAAGGAGAGCAGGAAAGAGGCAACGGATATTTCTAGAAACTCCAAGGCTAACCTCCGCTAAATGTATGGTATATTATATATTAATTTAGCCAAATAACTAAAAATCCTAGAGGCAAAGATGAAAATACTTTTAAGCCTCATAGCATTCCTACTTCCCATCCTATCTGCTCAAGGCCTAACCCTAAAGGAGGCAAAAGAGCTTGCAGAGAAGAACTACCCGAAGCTGAAGGCCTTAAGGGAGGAGGTAAGGGAGAGTTCTCTCTCAGCCGAAATATCCAGGAGGGAGAGGTTTGGAGAAGTAGACTCTGTAGGAAGCTATACCTCCTACAACAGGAACTACATACTAGTTCCCATGTTTCATCCGCCAAACCCCTTAAACCCTCCTCCCTTTGACAGCAGGAAGTTAACTTACGGGATTTCTCTGAAAGTTCCCCTCTACCTTGGAGGAGTTATAAGCAGGAAAGTTGAGCTTAATAAGGTTAAGGAGGAGCTCCTAAAAAACTCCTTAAAAGCTGCAACTTGGCAGGTTAAGCTCAACGCAACAACCCTCTTTTTAAAGATCCTCTCCCTCAGTGAAAGGGAGAAAGCCCTAAAGGAACACCTTAAAAGCCTAGAAAAGCTCTACGAAAACACCAAGGCAGGTGTAGAGGTAGGCAAGCTCGCTCCGGTTGACCTGATGAAAATAGGGTACTCAGTTAGGGAAGTTGAGGCCGGGCTTAAAGAAGTGAGAGAGATGAAAAAGGCCCTGCTAACAGCCTTAGAAACGCTCCTTGGCCGAAAAGTTAAAGACCTCCAACCTCCCCACTTTTCCTATCAGCCTAAAGAGTGGAAGATAGGGGAGTTTTACTCTGAGCTCCTTGAAAGGAACAGCAGAGTAAAGGCTGCAGAGCGCAGAGTTGAACTATCAAAGGTTAAAGAGAAGCTAACGAAGGCAAAGTACGGATTGAAGTTTACCGTAAACGGCCTTCTAACCAGAAGGTACGGGTTTGATTCTGGGGAAAACGAAGCTTACAGCTCAATATCCCTCAACCTTTCCTTTCCAGTCTTTACGGGAGGGAGAAAGGGCCTTGAGCTCTTACAGAGGGAATCTGAAGTAAGGAGAGCTCTCTACGAGCAGGAAACCGTGAAGAGGGAGCTTAAAAGGGAGCTAGCAGAGGTTGTAGCACTCCTTAACTCAATTCAGGAAAGGTTAGAGGCAGATAAGGAAAAGCTAAAGCTCGCAAAGGAAGTAGAGAGGATAGAGGAACTCAAGTACGTTTCGGGGAAAGGGGATATAAACCACCTTCTTCTAGCAAAAGCTCAGAGGTTTGAGAGTCAGGCAGACCTCAACGCTTCTTACTACGAGTGGTTCTCCGCCCTTGAAAGGTTAAAAGCCCTGCTGGAGGTAAACAATGAGTAGTAGAAAAGCTGTTCTAATTTTCTTAGTTCTCATACTAGCGGGAGCAGTAATCGGGAAAGTCCTTATAGAGAAGAGGAAGAAGGAGCTACTCTCTTACCCTCCTCCGAAGGTCAATCCTTTACCGGTAGAGTGGGCAGAGGTGAAAGAGGGAGCTCTAGGGGAGGAGCTCCACTATTTCGGCAGAGTCCTTCCCTATCAGTATGCAACTCTTTCAACGAAGGTTGCAGGAACGGTTTTAAAGGTCTACAAGAGTGAGGGGGAAAGGTTTAGGAAAGGAGAAGTCCTTGTTGAAATTGACTCCTCCGAGATTTCAAACAACCTAGCTTCCATTGAGAGCCAGAGGAGGGCAAAGGCCTCTTTAATAAAGGGTTTGGAAGCACAACTTGAAGCAGCTAAAGTTAAGGAGAAGAATGCAGAGAGGGAGTATAAAAGGGAGCTCTTCCTCTTTGAGAGAAAGGCGGTTCCGAGAGAGGCAGTGGAGAAAGCTGAGAACCTCTACAGGTCTGCACAGGCTCAGGTTAAGAGTTTAAAGGCCCAAATTGAAGAGCTCAGGAACTCAATAAAGAGCCTTAGGGAGAAGGCTGAAGCTCTAAGGGGCTCCCTTTCCTACACAAAGGTAGTAGCCCTTAAAGACGGAGTGGTTGCACAGGTTCTTGCCTATCCGGGAGACGTGGCTCTACCCGGAAAGCCACTTCTGAAGGTTTTTTACCCTGAAGAGGGAATGAGGGTGCTGGTGGAGCTCCCTCCCGAGAAGGCCGGAGAAGTTGAAGTTGGAACGACCGTTAGCGTTAGCGGAGCAGAAAGGGGAAAGGTAGTAAAGTTCTATCCGGCCGCAACTCCTAAGGGCCTTGTAACACTTGAAGTTAAGCTTGAAAAGAATACAACTCTTAAACCAAACCAGCTGGTAAAGGTAGAGATTCCAACTAGAGAAGTTAAAGGTCTAATAGTTCCAACTTCTTCCCTCCTCCACTTAAAAGAGGGTGTTTTCGTCCTCCTGATAGAGAAAGGAGAAGTTAAACCCGTTAAAGTCAAAGTTTTAAAAGAAGCACCTAAGCTATCAGTTGTATCTGGAAGGCTTTCACCGGGACAGAAAGTTGTTGTAGGAAGGGAAAGTGCCCTTCTTAGAGCCTACAGGATAAAGAGAGTAATACCTGTGGAGGAGCTTAATGGGTAAAATCGTTGATTACTATCTAAGGAAACCCCACGGCGTTCTAGCAGTACTACTATTCTTCTCCCTTTTGGGGATAGTAGGATTTAAAGAAATCCCGAGGAAGTTCTTCCCCGATGCAAACAGGCCCCAGGTTGCCGTAGTAACTCTCTACCCCGGAGCTTCAGCAGAGGACGTTGCTTCACACGTAACCAGGCCAATTGAAGAGAGGCTTATGAGTATAAGCCTCTTAAGGCAAGTTCGTTCAACGTCTAAGGACGGCGTTTCAGTGGTAGTTGCCGAGTTTGAGTACCAGAAAGGTATCTCAGCAGCTCAAACTGAAGTGTCAAACCAGCTTTCAAGGGTTATACCGCTACTTCCAAAAGGGATACTCCCTCCTCAGGTTTACAAGATAACTGATGCTACAAAGCCGGTAATGATCATTTCAGTTTACCCTAAAGAGGGCTCCAACCTTACCCTTTCCCAGGTGAGACAGATCGCAGAGAACCAGATAAAAGATAGGCTTTTGCGCCTTCCCCACGTTTCCGACGTTGAGGTGTTTGGTGGCTTTAAAAGGGTTATTGAAGTAAATCCCGATTACTTGAAGATGGCAAACTTAAAGGTCAGCCTCGGGCAACTACTGGAAGCTATAAGGGGAAACAACATTAATGCTCCTGCAGGTTTTTTAATAAACAAAGATGGAATGCTAACTTTAAAATTAAAGGGAGAGGCCGAGCGGATAGAGGAACTTAAGGAGATAACGGTAAAACCGGGAGTAAAACTTAAAGACGTTGCAAAGGTAAGGTGGGGACACGAGGACAACCTATCTGCATACCACGGAAACGGAAAGAGGACCATAGGAATATCCATTCTCCGCTCAGAAAAGGGCTATGAACTTCCAACTATTAACTCAGTTATGGCCTACCTTCCAAAGTTAAAAAAGGAATTTCCACAGCTCAACTTTGAAATTGCAGATACCCAGAAGTGGTTAATAGAGCTCTCAAACAAAAACATGCTTGAGTCATTAAGAGATGCAATAATAATGACCCTTCTTGTAATATTCATCTTCCTTGCAAACTTGAGGATGCTGATTGTCTCCTTCTTCTCCATTCCCGTTACCTACTTAATCACCATAGGCCTAATGTGGCTTTTGGGCTTCAACTTCAACATAGTTACCCTAACTGCCGTAATCCTTGCGCTTGGAATGTTAACAGACGATGCAGTTGTAGTCCTTGAGAATATTGAGCGCCACTACTTTGAGCTAGGAAAGGACATATGGCAGGCCGCCCGTGACGGAACGAAAGAGGTAATGCTCGCGGTTCTCAGCGGTACCTACACGACAGTCTTTATGCTCCTTCCAATAGCCTTTATAGGAGGTTATGTACAGCACATACTAAGGCCCTTATCCCTTACGCTTATAATTGCCCTGGTTGTCTCCTACTTCGTTGCGGTAACCCTCATTCCAATAGTTGCTCCTTACATACTTAAAAAGACACCAGATAAGAACTGGCTTGAAAGGAAGATCTACGATTACTTCGTCAAAGCGGTCGTCTACAGGTTGAGGGATTTCTACACCTCCCTCACAGAACCCTTTTTAAAACGCTTCTGGATAAAGCTGATAACTGTAGTTTTAGGTTTTGTCTTATTCGGAATAACGATGAAGAACGTAATTCCTGTTCTCGGAAGAGACTTAATGCCCCCTATGGACACTGGAATAGTGATAGTAAGGGCTGAAACTGAAGCAAATACCTCACTTGAGAAAACCGAGAAGACTTTAACGGAGATGGAGAAAGTCCTTTACTCCTTCCCTGGAGTGATAAGGGTTTCATCAACAATCGGCTCAGAACCGGGAGTACTTTCCTTTGGAAGCGGAAAGACCCCTCAACAGATAGAGATGAAAATTCAGTTTGTTGATAGGTTCCACAGGAAAGAGTCAATATGGGAAATTGAGCGCAGACTTCAGGAAAAACTCCTCAAAATTCCTAGACTCAAGTATGTTAACGTTATGGACTTCGGCGCAACTCCCCTCTCTTCAATAAAGGCAACAGTAGATGAGATGCTCTACGGAGAAGACCCGAAAATCCTTAACACCTTGGGAGAGAAGTTAGAAAACCTAATGCAGAGAGTTAAAGGACTTACCTCAACTTCAAGGAGCTGGTATTACGATAAGAGGGAGCTCCTAATTAAAGTGGACGGAGAAAAAGCGGCCCATTACGGTCTAACTCCCCTTCAGGTTGTTGGCTATCTGGGGAATTTCGTTAAAGGAGTGAACGCTTCACTCTTCACAGTTCCTAACCAGAACGGCCTCTTAATAAAAGTTATACTTCCCCGGAATGAAAGAGACTTCCTCCAGAAGTTAAACCTCCTTCCGATTCCTACAAAGAGAGGAGAAGTTCCCCTTTCCTACTTTATTGAGTCAGAGAACCACCTTACTCAGAGTAGGATAACCCACCAGAACCTTCTTAATACCCTTGACGTTTACGGTTATCGCTCAACTGCTCCAACAACCTTCCTTCAGATGCAGGTAAATAGGCTTGAAAGGAACCTGGAGCTCCCACCCGGTTACGGAATCTCCCACGAAGGAGAAATAAAGCAGATGAGAGAGAGCTTTAAAAGGCTTATAGGGTCTTTAGCAATAGGGATACTCATCCTCTACTTCTCACTAGTCCCAGCCTTTGAGTCCTTCACCTACCCAATCTCAATTCTTGCAGCAATACCTCTTGCCCTTATGGGTGCAGCAATCTCAATGCTAATAGCCCATAAACCCCAGTGTATGCCTTCCTTTATGGGAATGATTTTATTGGCCGGAATAATCGTTAAAAACTCAATTCTCCTAATAGACTTTTTCAAGTGGGACAGGGATAAAGGTACACCAGTTAAAGAGGCTATTCTTAACTCAATAAAAGTAAGGACTCGTCCCGTCCTGATGACGGCTTTCGGAACGGCTGTGGGAATGATACCGATAGCCTTAGGTTGGGCTTTGGGTCTAGAGAGGCTCGCTCCTTTAGCGGTAGTTGCAATTGGAGGATTAATCCTTGGAACTTTCCTAACTCTCTTCTTCGTCCCCGTCCTCTTATCATTGATAGAGGACATAAAAAATTGGTTAAGGGGAGTTGACACTCAGAGAGGATAGCCTATATTTTGCTGTCGCCAGTTGAATAAGCTTCCAAACCGGTGCCAAAGGGCACCGTCAGGTGATGAGCCTTAAAGGCTCCTCTCCCCTTGACAAGGACGAAGAAAGGTATAAATTATCATTTTGCGCTCTTTGAAAACAAAGCTGAATACGGCCGCCTGCTCCTCGCCCTTGAGTAAAAGGCTCTTCATCAATTGAGGGCCTTTAAGACTTGACAAGAGGGTGAGGAAGGGATAAATTTAAATTTTACCTGCGCTGAAATTAAATTAAAAGCGCACGGCACCTGTAACCCCTTGAATCAGGGAGTAAATCCCGAAAAGGGGTTGACAGGGAGAAGCTGGTGGCATAAATTAAAGTAATGCCCGCGAAGGCGGGAAACTGAAAGGGTCTTTGACAGGAGAATAAGGGACACGCACCTGCGGAGAGAGAGCAAGCCTACTTAGGCTTTCAATTGAGGTGTTCCGCAGGTTTTCAGTGAAA